>CAMDJU010000140.1 GCA_945900695.1 Bordetella parapertussis
CCCCCATGCCCTTGGCCAAACCACAACTGCCCATCGGCTTGGGCACCGATCAGCCCAAGCCCATGCCTTTGGTCAAGCCGCTGATCAAGCCTTTGCCAGCACCGTTGGGAGGCAAGCATGGCTGATATGCTGAGCATCAGCAGCACCGCCGTGGCGGCGTATCAACGCGCCTTGAGCACGGTCAGCAACAACATTGCCAACGTCAGCACCGACGGCTACTCACGCCAAGACGTGGCGCTGCAATCGAACACCCCGGCCAAAGCCGCCAACAGTTATTTGGGCACCGGGGTGATGTTCACCGCCGTGAAGCGCCAGTACGACGAATTTGCCGAGTCCAATCTGCGCAAAAGCACCAGCGATCTGATGAGCCAAGACCCGTTGGTCAACTACAGCCAACGCGTGATGGACTTGATGGGCGACAAAAGCGTGGGCTTGTCTTCTGCGTTGGACCAATTTTTTGCCTCGGCCAGCGGTTTGGCCGCGGACCCGGCGTCCACTGTGCAGCGTGGCAGCTTTTTGCGCAGCTCCGATGGCTTGGCCTCGCGTTTTGCGGAGTTGTCTGGCCAGTTGGATTTGATTGGCGAGGAAACCACCCAAGCGCTCGACAGCGCGGCGGGGCAATTCAACACCTTGACCGAGCAATTGGCTTTGGTGAATGCCAACTTGAGCAAAGCCTCCAGGTTGGCAAACCAACCCTCGGAGTTGCTCGATCGCCGCGACTTGCTGCTGCGCCAAATGTCTGAGTTTGCGGGCTTGAAAACCACGTTTGAGAACAACGGCGTGGTCAGTGTCAGCTTGGGCGCCACGGCCAACCAAAGCGTGGTGCTCAGCGGCGACAAAGCACGCCCCATTGGTGTGGACACCAGCAACGGGAAAATCGATTTTGTGATCGACCCCTACGGCAAAACCGAGTCTTTGGCCAGCGTTTCCAGTGGCACCATTGGTGGCTTGTCCGGTTTCATCACCAATGTGTTGGAGCCAGCCCACAAAAGCCTGAACTTTTTGGCCACCACCTTGGTCAATGAGGTCAACAAGGTTCAAACCAGTGGCATCGATGGCTACGGTGAGGTCGGCCAAAACCTGTTTGCCATTGACCCGGCTGTTGTCAACGAAGCGGCCGGTGTCAAGGTCGCGCTCAATGACGCGATGCGCATTGCCACCGCCGCACAATTTCGCGTATCTGAGACCGAAACCAATACCGGCTCGGTCAAGGCCAGCCTGACCTTTACCCCGCCCCCCGCCTCAGCCTTGCTGGGCAACGCCACCATCACCAACAATGCCAGCCCCACGACGGGTGTGCCCATCGTGGTGCAAGGTTTCAACGTGTTCAGCCCGGTCACATCGGTGGCCGCAGGCATGAACAATGCCACTTTTTACTTGGACAACGCGACGGGCGACCAACAACTCCAAATCCTCACCCGCGACGGGCGCCACATCATGGGCGCGACCCTGGACCGTCCACCCACCGAGCCCGAAAACGAAAAATTCCAAATCATCCAACCCATCAATGGGTTTGAAGACTTCAGTTCGTACAACGACACGTATTTGAATCAGTCCGACAAATTGGGCTACCGGGGCATGAATGTGCTCTACGGTGCCAAGTCAGAGGTGTTGAGCCGTCAGTTGTTTGATGAAGAGGGCAACCCCACCACCATCATCCCCAAAGACGCCACCATGAAGGACCTCTTCTACCCGGCGATCTTGGAGGGTTCGCGGGTGGGCCAAAACCTGCCCGGCACCATCATCCCCCCCAAAGGTGTGCGCATCAATGGCGTGGACATGCCTGAGTTGGTGTTCCCCTTCATCACGCCATCGGTCGAGACCAAAGACGGCGGCGATGGCTTGGATGAGGTATCGACCGTCACCTTCAAGGCATTGAAGGCGGGTCAATCGGTCACGGTGGCTGGTTTGACCGTGCTGGCCAAAACCAATGTCACGGCCACCGATGTGGCGGCGGCATTTGCCTCGCGCACAGAAGACCCCAATGAATACCCCTTGGACAGTACCTTGTTGTTTGACTTCGAGGGACAACTGGAGGGCTTCACCAGCGCCGAAGCGGTGGACGAAAAGTTGGTCTTCACCGCCACCCGTCTCGATGAAAACATTGACAACATCGCCATCACCGTGGACGCAGACAGCGACTTGGATGCGGATGGCCAAATTCTCGACCCGGCCAGCGAAATCGCCGCATGGGTCAACACCCAATCCAAGCTCACCAAGGTCACAGCCGAGGCCTTCAACACCATCGACATCAACCCCCAAAACATCGATTACCAGTACAGCGTTGGCAAAGATTTTTTCGACAAAGAACTCGAAATCAATGGGATCACCATCTCCTTCGGCCAAAGTTTGGAAGGCTTGGTGCAAGGCATCCGCGATAAGTCGCTATTGACCGGCGTGACCGCAGACATCGATGACCGCGGTCAATTGGTCTTGAGCAATGCGGCCCAAGTCAGCGATGGTGGCACCCCAGTAAAAATGGTGGACAACCCCTACCCGGGTCGACCGATCACCATTGGCCCGCCTGTTGCCGACAAAGTGCCCAACGTGCTGGGCATTGAGCCCGGCGAGTTTGCCGGGAACATTCGCCTTTCGCGGGCATTGCCAGATCAGCCGGTTGACGAAAATGGCAAATTCATAACCTTGAGCGATGCGGTTCTCAAGCAAGCCCGAGAGTCCGACATCCGCATTACCTTTGGCGCCAATGGCAAACCATCACAGTTGGCCAGTTTGGGCCTGCGCACCGGCGCCTACATTGAAGGCAAGGTGCCCGATGACTTATTGGTGTTTGTCACTGGCACGGGCAGCAGCGCCACGGTGTCTGCCAGTTGGGACCCCACTTCAGCGCCATCGGACCCGCAAGTCGAGTTGCGCAAACAAAACTTGGAAATCAAATTTACTGCGGCAGACCGCTATGTGGTGATTGACAAAGACACCGGTACCGAGTTGGCCGATCGCAGTTATGACGCCACTGTGCTCGAGCCGGTGGTGAACTACCAGGGCATTGATGTGCGCTTCACCTTCGCCCCCAATGTGGGCGACAGCTTCACCCTCGACGGCAACAAAGACGGTGTGGGCAACAACCAAAACATGATCGCCTTGAGCGATCTGGCCAAGAAAAAAATTGCCGGTGGCAAAACCCTGGCCAACAACTACATCGACCAGGTCAATGACGTGGGCAACTTGGCCCAACAAGCCAAGATCACCCAGCAGGCATTGACCGTGGTGAAAGACCAAGCGGTGCAGTCGCGCGACAAAATTTCTGGCGTGAACCTCGATGACGAAGCCGCCGAGTTGATTCGCTTTCAACAGGCCTATCAAGCCTCTGCCAAGGCGCTCCAGGTATCCAGCCAGTTGTTTGACGCCATTTTGCAAGTGCGCTGACCACCAGGAATAAGCCATGAAAGTCTCCACCAGCCTCTTTTTTGAACGCGCCAGCGCCCAGCTGGGCAATGTGCAGGGCAGCTTGGCCAAAACCCAAGAGCAGCTGTCCACGGGCAAACAAATCACCAAGCCCAGTGACGAGCCTGACAAGGCCTCCACGGTGACGCGCTTGGAGTCTGAAATGGCGCGCCAAAAAAGCTATCAAGAAACATTGACCACGGTGCAAACCCGCTTGACCAGCCAGGAAACCTCATTGCGCAACGTCAGCGATGTGCTCATCCGCATCAAAGAGCTCACGGTTCAAGCCGCCAACGACACCGTCAGTTCAGCCGACCGCAAAGCCATCGGTTTGGAAATCATTGGCTTGCGCGACCAATTGCTCAGCCAGGCCAACGCCCAAGACACCAATGGCAACTTTTTGTTTGCGGGCAGCCGCAGCACCCAGGCACCGTATGCCGTGGATGCCAATGGCCACATCACCTACCAAGGCGACCAAAGCCGCATGAAAGTGCAGGTGGGAGACAACCGCCGCATGAATGCCAACACACCGGGATCGGATGTGTTTTTGCGCGTGGTGCGTGACGATGGCAAAGGCAACCAAGTTGGGGTGAATTTCTTTGAGGCCTTGAAAGACCTCTCTGACGCCATCATCAATGGTTTGCCCAAAGACATGGACCGCGGCCTGGGTGAAATCGACATATTGCAGCAAGGCATCAGCAATGCCACCGCCCAAATCGGCTCCGATATGTCGGTGGTCGATATGCAAAACAGCGTGCTCGACGAGACCACCTTGCGCCTGAAGTCCACGCTGTCAGATGTTCAAGACCTGGACTACACCGAGGCCATCACCCGCATGAACAAAGACCAACTCGCTTTGGAGGCGGCCCAAAGCACCTTTGCCAAGATCGCCAAGCTCACCCTTTTCAACTACATCAACTGATCATTCAAGTTTTGGGTTCTTGTGTCGAACCCTGATACACATCCCTGATAAAACCCCATGGCCACATCCTCCGTCAGCACCACCACGCAAAGCACTGCGGCGCAAGTGGCTGCGGCCAACAAGGCCAATGCGCAAAAAATCATGACCTCCTTGGGGGCGGGTTCGGGTGTGGATGTGGCTTCATTGGCCGAAAACCTGGTGAACGCCGAGAAGGTGCCGCGTGAAAACGCCATCAACGAAAAAATCACCAAGGCCGAAACCCGCATCAATGGCTATGCCGCCCTGTCTTATGTGGTGGGCCAAGTGCAAGCGGCCCTGGGTGCGCTCAAAGACAAAAACGATTATTTGGGTGCCACCGCCAGTGTGAACAACACCAGCACGGCCACAGCGCTGGCCAGCAGCACCGCCACAGAGGGGACGCATGAGCTCTCCGTGACGCAATTGGCCAAAGCTCAAAGAGACATCATCACGCCAGCCTTTGCCAGCGCCACAGCGGCTGTGCCAGGGTGGTCCACCGATGCTGGCACGGGCGCGCGCAATGGTGGCAGCCTCACCTTGACTTACAGCAACGGTGGTGTGGCCGGAACCCAGTCCATCACCGCCACCAATCCCACCGACATCGTCAAGGCCATCAACGCCAATTCATCCGCATCCGGGGTCAAGGCCCAGCTGGCCTACACCGGGGGCGAATACAAAATGGTCTTGACCGGCAAAACCGGGGTTGACAACCATTTTCTTCTCACCGACACAGAAGGTGTGGTGGGTTTGCCCGATGCCAACACCGACCCGGTGGCCTACCAGGCGGCACACCAGTCCTCTGCCAATGCCCTGTTCAATGTGAATGGTGTCGACTTCTCACGCGCCAGCAACTCGGTGGGTGACGTCGTCAGCGGCGTGTCGCTCAACTTCAAGGCCCTGGGCAGCACCACGGTGGAATTGACCCGCGACAACAGCGTGATCAAGCAACGGTTCACGGACCTGGTCACCGCGTACAACGAAGCCCAGGCCATGATCAAAGTGGTGTCGGACCCCAAGTCAGCGGTCGATACCTACGGCGCGAGCCTGGTCAACGAGTCCTATGTGCGCACGGTGAAAGAGCAGTTGCGCAGCATGTTGTTCGAAAACTCATCGGCTTGGACCGCGGGAAATCCGGTCAAGTCCTTGCGGGACCTGGGGCTGACCGTTGATGTCACCGGCACCATGAACATGGACGCGACCGTGTTGGACACCAAGTTGATCAACAACTTTGACGATGTGGTCACGTCGATGACCGGCAATTACAACGATTTGGGCGAGTTCAGCACCGCCCCCGTGGGTATTGCGGGCACGGCATCGCGGCGCTTGACCAAAATGCTCAAGGCCACAGGCGACATCCAAAAGCACAGCAACTCGGCGCAAGTGCAAGTCAACAAATACAAAGCAGATTTGACCAAGTTGCAAGCCCGCATGGACACCTTGTTGATCCGCTACCAAAAGCAGTTTGCCGTGATGGACAGCATGGTCGGCCAAAACAACTCCATCAAGAGCAGTTTGAAGAGTTCCTTTGAAGGCATGAGCGCAGCCTATAAAAATTAATACTTAAATAATCATTAGCGACTTTTTTTAAAAAACATTTCAGTTTTTCCTCAACTTCTCCCGCGAGGTGCCGACTCCATCAGATGAGCTGGCACCTTTTTTCATTTTGAGCAGCTTTTTGCCATCCATGCGAGGGGAAAAACATGTCCACACAAATCAAAACATCCGCACCTGCACCGGTTGAGGGAGGGCGGGTGACCGCACCCAAGTCGGCGCCCAAGGAGGCTTCTTCAGCGGCCCATGATGCCCTGTACCGGGCGGACATCGCGCCCATGAAGCGGGTGGAGCTTTCAGTGGACCCCCGGCAAATGGCTGAAAAGCTCAAGCAAGTGCTGGCCCAAGCCAACCAGGAAATGGCCAATTCCAAAGTGTCTTTGGGTTTTTCGATGAACGAAGCCATCAATGGCCCCGTGGTCACGGTCAAAAACCTCCAAACCGGCGAAGTGGTGCGAACCATTCCCAATGAGGTCGTCGTCCGTGTCGCCCAAAGCATCCATTCGCTCAAAGGCGTCTTATTCAATGAGAAATATTGAGCTTTGGCCTAAAGCTTCAATCACATGCTCCGAATCATTGATTTACTAAGCGACAAGAAACCTTCTTGTGGGGACTGCAAGGAGAGGGGCTCAATAGGGCTCTGGCAGGGGTCCTGAGATAGAGAAGTTCTTGTTTGGTGTTTCAATTTTTGGAGTAGCGATATGTCAACCGTCATCAATACCAACGTCAAGGCGATGATTTCCACCAATGCGTTGGTGCAAAACGGGCGCTCGATGCGCACCACGATGGAGAGTTTGTCCACGGGCAGCCGCATCAACCAGGCGTCTGACGATGCGGCGGGTTTGTCGGTTCGCGAGAACATGACCGCGCAGATCAATGGTTTGAATGCAGCGGTGCGCAATGCCAACGACGGCATCAGCATGTTGCAAACGGCCGATGGCGCGCTCAACGAAGTGGCCGAGATGCTGCAGCGCATGCGCGAGCTGGGCACATTGGCGCAAAACGACACCTACTCCACAGCGCAGCGTGTGGCGATGAACGACGAGTTCACGCAGCTGCAAGCAGAGATCGAACGCATTGCTGAAAACACGCAGTGGAACAGCATGGATTTGCTGAATGGTACGGGCGGTAACTGGGGCGGTGGGTCACAGTTCTCGTTCCAAGTGGGCGCGAATGCAGCGCAGACGATCACGGTGGCGGTGCCTGGGATGGGCATTGCTTCATTGGGTGTCAGCATGGTGTCGATTGGCACGGTGGCGGAAGCGCAATTGGCGGTGAG
>CAMDJU010000141.1 GCA_945900695.1 Bordetella parapertussis
GCCGGTGGCGGTGGCAAAACCCTGGCCTTGGGCGCGGCGATGCGCAACACTGGGCGTTTGTACGCCATGGACACATCGGCCCACCGCTTGGATGGCCTCAAGCCCCGATTGGCGCGCAGCGGTTTGTCCAATGTGCATCCGGTGGCCATTGCCCACGAGCGCGATGACCGCATCAAGCGCCTGAGCGGCAAGATCGATCGGGTGCTGGTGGATGCGCCTTGCTCGGGCTTGGGCACCTTGCGGCGCAGCCCCGATTTGAAATGGCGCCAATCCCCAGAGGGGGTGCAACAAGGGGCGCAGTTGCAAAACGCCATTTTGGACAGTGCTGCGCGTTTGCTCAAACCAGGTGGGCGTTTGGTCTATGCCACGTGCAGCACCATGGTGGATGAAAACGAGGCCGTGGCCCAGGCTTTCAGCCAGCGCCATCCCCAATGGGTGCCTCTGTCGGTCCAGGAGGTCTTGACCGAACTCAAAGTGGACCAAGCCGCACAAGTGTGTGGCGATGATGGCTTGTATTTGCGCATGTGGCCCCATCTGCATGGCACGGATGGCTTTTTTGCTGCCATGTGGACCGCGCCTTAAACGCCTTAAAATAGATATCTTCACCCTGAACTGGGTTTGAAAGGAAGTGCGATGTGGATCACAGACTCTCCCACCATCACCGCCATGCTTCATTGGCTGGCCTACGGTGTGTGGGATTTGACGGCGTGGCAGTTGTTGGGCGTGACCTTGGGCTTGACCCACATCACCATTGCCGCGGTCACCATCTATTTGCACCGCCACCAAGCGCACCGCTCGATGGATTTGCACCCCCTGCCGGCACACTTTTTCCGGCTCTGGCTGTGGCTCACGACCGGCATGCAAACCAAGGCCTGGGCCGCCATTCACCGCAAGCACCACGCCAAATGCGAAACCCCAGAAGACCCGCACAGCCCGCAAACCCGGGGCATTCGCAAGGTGTTTTGGCAAGGTGCTGAGTTGTACCGCGCCGAGGCCAACAATGCCGAAACCCTGAGCAAATATGGCCACGGCACACCCAATGACTGGGTGGAAAACTGGGTTTATTCGCGTTTTCCTTGGCAAGGCTTGGGGGTGATGTTGGTCATCAATGTGGCTTTGTTTGGGGTGGCGGGCTTGAGCATGTGGGCGGTTCAAATGATGTGGATTCCCGTCACGGCCGCTGGCATCATCAACGGCATTGGCCACTATTGGGGATACCGCAACTTTGAGGCACCCGACGCCAGCACCAATATTTCGCCTTGGGGCATCTTGATCGGTGGCGAGGAGTTGCACAACAACCACCACACTTACCCGACCTCGGCCAAGTTGTCAGTCAAGCCCTATGAGTTCGACATTGGCTGGTTGTACATACGCGTGCTTGAAACGCTGGGTTTGGCCCATGTCAAGAAAACGCCACCAAAGCTGCAATTGGGTGCCATCCAACCCGTGGCCGATGAAAAAACCTTGGAGGCGGTGATCGTCAACCGCTACGAGGTCATGGCCGGTTATGCCCGTGAACTCCAACGCGCCGTGGCCCAAGAGATCGCCCGCTTGCCGCAGCAACCCGCTGAGTCTGTGTTGAAAGTGGCGCGCCGCTGGATGCACCGCGATGCCGACAAGGTGCCCAGCTGGGCCAGCCAAAGCTTGGAGCAAGCCCGCGCGGTGTTGCCCGATGCCGACACCATGGTGCGCATGCGCGAAGAGTTGCGCCAACTGTGGTTGAGCACCCACCGCTCGCGTGACCAGTTGGCCAGCGATTTACAAGCTTGGTGCCGCAAAGCCGAAGGCAGTGGCGTGGCAGCTTTGCAAGAATTTTCCCTGCGCTTGCGCATGGCTCGTCTGTGAAACAGGAGTTTCCCAAGGCTGAAGCGCGCTCCTCATAAAACCACCAAGCTATCAAACCTGTATTCGAAGCCGCTCGACCATGAAAAAACCGCTCTCAAGGAGCGGTTTTTCTTTGGTCGCCAGGCTGAATCACTTCAGCTTGGTTTCCTTGTACTCAACATGCTTGCGGGCTTTGGGATCAAATTTCATGATCGTCATTTTCTCGGGCATGGTTTTCTTGTTCTTGCTGGTGGTGTAGAAGTGACCGGTACCTGCCGAAGATTCAAGCTTGATTTTTTCGCGTCCGCCTTTGGAAGCCATGGTGAAATCCTTTCAGTCTGTGTGTTCAGCGTTCAGCCCGATGGGGCGAAGGCCAGGGATAGGGGGTGAATCAGGCTTGACCGCGGGCGCGCAAATCAGCGAGCACCACTTCAATGCCTTTTTTGTCGATCAGGCGCAATGCGGCGTTGGAAACACGCAAGCGCACCCAGCGGTTTTCGCTTTCGACCCAAAAACGGCGGTACTGCAGGTTGGGCAGAAAACGGCGTTTGGTTTTGTTGTTGGCGTGGGAGACATTGTTTCCCACCATCGGGCCTTTACCCGTGACTTCACATACGCGTGACATGTGGACACTCCATTCAAACGGCCTGCAACTCGGTTGCGGGCCTGACCTCGCCGGTAAGGGGGCGGTATCCCTGTGCCACGACTTTTGCCGCGGCCTCTATTCCACTGTACGGGGAAAGCCCGAGATTATAGCCCGGAATCACCCGCTCAACATCTGCCGTCAATAGATGGGAATCAAAGCCGCGCCCCCTGGAGCAAAGCGGGTGCTAACTTGGGTTTTTGGCCTTGGCAGGGCTTGAATGTGGCAATGGACTGCAGCGGCCCCCACAAAGTGTGGTTCAGCGGCCTTGCTCTAAAAACCGCTGTGCGTCCAAGGCGGCCATGCAGCCCGTGCCCGCGCTGGTGATGGCTTGCCGGTATACATGGTCTTGCACATCGCCCGCAGCAAAAACGCCAGGCACGCTGGTCATGGTGGCCATGCCTTGCAAGCCACTTTGGGTGACGATGTAGCCGTCCTTCATGTCCAACTGACCTTTGAAGATATCGGTGTTCGGTTGGTGGCCGATGGCAATGAAGCAGCCTTGCAAAGCCAGATCGCGGGTGCTTTGGTCGGTGGTGCTTTTCAGCCGCACGCCGGTCACACCGCTGGCGTCGCCCAAAACTTCGTCCAACACGCTGTGTGTTTGAAGCACGATCTTGCCGCTGCTGACCTTGTCCATCAATTTGTCGATCATGATGGCCTCGGCTTTGAACTTGTCACGGCGGTGCACCAAATGCACTTGGCTGGCGATGTTGGACAGGTACAGGGCCTCTTCGACCGCTGTGTTGCCGCCGCCCACCACACACACGGCTTGTTCACGGTAAAAGAAGCCGTCACAGGTGGCGCAACCCGAAACGCCCCGGCCCATGAAGGCTTGCTCCGAGGGCAGGCCCAGGTATTTGGCCGATGCGCCGGTGGCAATGATCAAGGTGTCGCAGGTGTAAACACCGCTGTCGCCATGCAAGCGAAATGGGCGTTGGGCCAACTCAACGGTGTGGATGTGGTCAAACACGATCTCGGTGTTGAAGCGCTGCGCATGTTCTAAAAACCGCTGCATCAGGTCGGGGCCTTGCACCCCATGCACGTCAGCCGGCCAGTTGTCGACATCGGTGGTGGTCATCAGTTGGCCGCCTTGGGCCATGCCGGTGATCAGCAAGGGCTTGAGGTTGGCGCGGGCGGCATAAACGGCAGCGGTGTATCCGGCTGGTCCAGAACCGAGGATGAGGACTTGTGCGTGGGTGGTCATGGGGGCCTTGGAGAAGTGGGGCGCCGGTGAAGGCGGTAGACGCCATTGTAAGAAGGGTGGGTTTTCCCGAATTTTGGCGGTCTTTTCACCCCCTGGCTGGGGTAAGCTTACGGTTTTCGCCATGACGTACTCCCTCAATACCTTGAACGCAGACCGCGACGCTGGGCCCGAGCCCACGGGTTGGCGCCGCTTTGCCCAAGAAATGGCCTTGACCGCAGGTTTTTTGTTCTTGTCTTTTTGGCTTTTGGCCCTGATTTCTCACCATCCCGGCGATTCGGCCTGGACCACATCTGGGGCAGGGGCTGCGACGCGCAATGCCGCGGGTCGGTTGGGTGCCCTCATCAGCGACATCGGTTTTTTCTTGCTCGGCTATTCGATTTGGTGGTCCTACGGCGCGGCCTTGTCGGTCTGGGTCAGGGCTTTGCTGCAAAGACTGCGCGGTGAAGACGCGCCCGTGGCCGACATGCCATGGCGCCACACGAAATGGGCTTTTTGGACCGGCTTGGCCATGTTGCTCTTGTCGAGTGCGGCGCTGGAATGGAGCCGTTTGTACCGCTTTGAAGACCAATTGGCGGGCAGCATCAGTGGTGGCGTGGTGGGCTACTTTATCGGTCCGGTGAGCGAGCATTGGCTGGGCTTCAATGGGGCGGGCTTGGTTTTCATTGCCTTGATGCTGGTGGGAGCCTCTTGGGTATTTCGCTTCTCTTGGGTGCAAGTGGCGCAAGACATTGGTGCGGCCATCGATGGTTTTGTGTCTTCTTGGCGAGAAAAGCGCGAACTGGCCCAAGATTTGGCGCTGGGCCAAGCGGCGGCCCGTGAGCGCGATGAAATCATCACCGAATCACGCATCGATGCCGATGAACCCGCCGCACATGCCGTCAACATCGAATCGGTGGTGCTGGATGTGCCCAAAAGCACCCGCGTGGCCAAGGAGCGCCAGCGTCCTTTGTTCAACGAGATGCCCGATAGCCATTTGCCGCAGGTGGATTTGCTCGATGGTGCGTTGACCCGACAAGACACGGTATCGAGCGAAACCATGGAGATGACCAGCCGCATGATCGAAAAGCGGCTGAAAGACTTTGGGGTCGAGGTGCGCGTGGTGGCTGCGGCGCCGGGCCCGGTGATCACCCGCTACGAAATTGAACCTGCCACCGGTGTCAAAGGCTCGCAAGTGGTGGGCTTGGCGAAGGATTTAGCCCGCTCGCTGAGCTTGGTGTCGATCCGCGTGGTCGAGACCATACCGGGGAAAAACTTCATGGCCTTGGAGCTGCCCAATGCCCGGCGGCAAACCATCAAGCTGAGCGAAATTTTGGGCTCACAGGTATACAACGAAGCCAAGTCCATGCTCACCATCGGCCTGGGCAAAGACATCGTGGGCAACCCCATCGTGGCCGATTTGGCCAAGATGCCCCACGTGCTTGTCGCGGGCACCACGGGATCGGGCAAATCGGTGGGCATCAACGCCATGATTTTGTCGCTGCTGTACAAGGCCGAGGCCCGCGATGTGCGCTTGCTGATGATCGACCCCAAGATGCTGGAGATGTCGGTATACGAGGGCATCCCCCACTTGTTGGCACCGGTGGTGACCGACATGCGGCAAGCCGCCCATGGGCTCACCTGGTGCGTGGCTGAGATGGAGCGCCGCTACAAACTGATGAGCAAGATGGGCGTGCGCAACTTGGCCGGCTACAACACCAAGATCGACGAGGCTGCGGCCCGCGAAGAGCACATTGGCAATCCTTTCAGCTTGACGCCGGAGTCGCCCGAACCCTTGGAGCGATTGCCCCACATCGTGGTGGTGATCGATGAATTGGCCGACCTGATGATGGTGGTGGGCAAAAAAATCGAGGAGCTGATCGCCCGTTTGGCCCAAAAGGCGCGGGCCGCTGGCATCCACTTGATTTTGGCCACCCAGCGCCCCAGCGTGGACGTCATCACCGGTTTGATCAAAGCCAACATCCCCACCCGCATTGCGTTTCAGGTGAGCAGCAAAATTGACAGCCGCACCATCTTGGACCAAATGGGCGCCGAGGCCTTGTTGGGCATGGGCGACATGCTTTACATGCCCAGTGGCACGGGTTTGCCCATCCGCGTGCATGGCGCTTTTGTCAGCGACGAAGAGGTGCACCGCGTGGTCAGTTACCTCAAAACACAAGGCCAGCCCAACTACATCGAAGGCTTGCTAGAAGGCGGCACGGTTGAAGGGGGCGACCTGGACTTGGACGGCCTGGGCGCTGCCGGGGGCGAAAAAGACCCTTTGTACGACCAAGCGGTGGAGATCGTTTTAAAGAACCGCAAAGCCAGCATCTCCTTGGTGCAACGCCACTTGAAAATTGGCTATAACCGCGCAGCCCGCTTGGTGGAAGACATGGAAAAGGCCGGCCTGGTCAGCGCCATGAGCACCAGCGGCCAACGCGAAATTTTGGTCCCCAGCCGGACCGAATGACATGCGCCACATCATTGTGCTGACGGCGTGGTGGATGGCTTGCGCTTCAGTGCAGGCTGATGCCTTGGACAGCCTGGGCTTGTTTTTGAAAACCACCCGAAGTGGGCGCGCCGATTTTGTGCAGACCGTGACTTTGCCGGCCAAGTCAGGTCAAGCACCCCGCACCAAGCAGTCCACGGGCTCTTTTGCCTTCATGCGGCCCCAGCACTTCCGGCTGGACTATCAAAAGCCTTTTGCCCAATCCATCGTGGCCGATGGCAAAACACTCTGGCTCTACGACGCCGAACTCAAGCAGGCCACCGCCCGTGGCCAGGCCCAAGCCTTGGGTGCCACGCCGATGGCGGTGATTGCCCTGGCCAGCGACGTGAGCGCCCTGCAAAAGGATTTTCAATTGCAGACCCTGCCCGATCAAGAGGGTTTGCAATGGGTACAGGCCACACCCGTATCCAAGGACGCCACCATGCAATCCATGCGCTTGGGCCTGCGTGTGTCAAGCACAGGGGTGCAGTTGGCGCGTTTGGAGATGGCCGACGCCATGGGTCAGCGCTCGGTTTTGGTGTTCGATCAGATCGAGACCAATCCGCCAGGTTTGGGGCCATCTGGCTTCCAGTTCATCCCACCAGCCGGCGTCGAAGTGCTCAGGCCCTGAGCTGTTTGTTGGCCACATCCCCATGAGTGCCAAAGCTGCGCACACCCCTCTGGCAGAACGCCTGCGCCCGCGCAGCTTGGGCGAGGTGATTGGGCAGCAGCAAGTGTTGGGCGAGGGCATGGCGTTGCGGGTCGCGTTTGAATCGGGTCAACCGCACAGCTGTATTTTGTGGGGGCCGCCAGGGGTGGGCAAAACCACCATTGCACGCTTAATGGCCGACGCTTTTGATGCGCAGTTTTTGGCCATTAGCGCGGTGCTTGGGGGTGTGAAAGAAATTCGTGAAGCGGTGGACAAGGCGCTGGCTGAGCGCGATTCGATGGTCCCCAAACGCACCATTGTGTTTGTGGACGAGGTGCACCGCTTCAACAAAAGCCAGCAAGACGCGTTTTTGCCGCA
>CAMDJU010000142.1 GCA_945900695.1 Bordetella parapertussis
TTGTGGTGACCGGCCTCATTGGGGCTCAAATGGGCCACGATTTGGTGCCCATAAAAATTAAAGTCCACCCACTCGTCTGACGAGCGCCCCTCAGGGCAGCCCAACAAGTCACCATAAAAAGCACGCGCCTTGGCCAAAGACGTGACGGGGAAGGCCAGATGGAAAGGTTGCATGGGGTGGATGGTAATCCAAGCTTGTGCGCCGCCAAGATGGCCTGAGGCAACCCCCCCGCACAAGCCTTGTGGCGAAGTCGTGCCAGGGCTTGGCTGCCCAAGGCCCTGTGAAGCCAAGGCCCATGGGCGTTTTGCTCGGCATCGAGCAGGTTTGCTGGACAATCGCGTTTTGGCTGAGGTTCACCACCCATAATTCGCCCATACCCAACCCAAGAGAGCACCCATGAAAGCCCTTCATACCTTTCGTTGCGCCATTGCCCTTTCGGCCTTGATGGGCGCCACCTTATCGGCCCAGGCCCAAAACACCATCAAGATCGGTGAAATCAACAGCTACAAAGCGCAGCCCGCTTTTTTGGAGCCCTACAAAAAGGGCATGGAGTTGGCCATTGACGAGATCAATGCCGCGGGTGGTTTCATGGGCAAAAAATACGAACTCATCACCCGCGACGACAACGCCAACCCGGGCGACGCGGTGCGTGTGGCCGAAGAGCTGATGTCGCGCGAAAAAATCGATGTGCTCATCGGCACCTTCTTGTCCAACACCGGTTTGGCGGTGGCCGACTTCGCCAAGCAAAAGAAAGCCTTTTTCCTGGCCGGCGAACCCTTGACCGACAAGCTCACTTGGCAAGGCGGTAACGCCTACACCTTCCGCTTGCGCCCGGGCACCTATATGCAAGCCGCCATGCTGGTGCCCGAGGCCGTCAAGCTGAAGAAAAAACGCTGGGCCGTGGTCTACCCCAACTATGAATACGGTCAATCGGCAGTCGCCGCTTTCAAGGCCTTGCTCAAAGCCGCGCAACCCGATGTGGAGTTTGTGGCCGAGCAAGCCCCGCCTTTGGGCAAGCTCGATGCCGGTAGCGTGGTGCAAGCGCTGGCCGACGCCAAACCCGACGCCATCTTCAACGTCTTGTTTGGTGCCGACTTGTCCAAGTTTGTGCGCGAAGGCAATACCCGGGGCTTGTTCCAAGGCCGCGAAGTGGTCAGCTTGCTGACCGGTGAGCCCGAGTACCTGGACCCGCTCAAAGACGAAACCCCGAATGGTTGGTTGGTGACGGGCTACCCCTGGAACAACATTGCCACCAACGAGCACAAAGTGTTTTTGCAAGCCTACCAAGCCAAGTTCAAAGACTATCCGCGTTTGGGCTCGGTGGTGGGTTACGCCATGATCAAGTCGGTGGCGGCCGGCGTGGCCAAAGCCCAAAGCACCGACTCTGAAAAGCTGCGCGTGGCCTTTCGCGGTCTGCAAGTGGACACCCCGTTTGGCAAGATCACTTACCGTGCAGAGGACCACCAATCCACCATGGGCGCATTTGTGGGCCGCACCAAAAACGAGGGCGGCAAAGGCGTGATGGTCGAAGCGCGCTATTTGGATGGTGCGCAGTACCAACCGTCGGCGGCCGAAGTGAAAAAATCACGCGCCGCAGACTGAAGTCGGTGGGTCAAAACCCCAAGGCCATCCTTGCACGCGTGCGCCACGCAAGGCTGGCTGCTTTGCTGTCAGCACGGCGATGGTCCCGCCCGCATGCTGAACGCCATCTCGGTGGCGACGTGGCCATGCATCGACCTTTGATGCGCTATCGCCCATGAGTTTTTCCGGATTCCTCGTTCAGTTGTTGAATGGCTTGGCAGCGGCGTCTTCGCTGTTTTTTGTGGCGGCGGGCTTGTCACTGATTTTTGGTGTCACCCGCATCGTCAATTTTGCGCACGGCTCGTTTTTCATGGCCGGCATTTACATCGCCTACACCGTGGTCGAGCGTTTCGCGGGCAGCATTGGGTTTTGGCCCTGCTTGGCCTTGGCCGCTGTGGCGGTGGGGGTGCTTGGTGCCTTGATCGAAATGCTCTTGCTGCGCCGCATTTACAAAGCGCCAGAGTTGTTTCAGTTGCTGGCCACCTTTGCCCTGGTGTTGGTGATCAAAGACGCGGTGCTGTGGCTCTGGGGCCCTGAAGAACTGCTCGGTCCCCGTGCCCCAGGCTTGGCCGGATCGGTGTTGATTGGGGGGCGTCAGTTCCCCATGTACGACTTGTTTTTGATTGTGGCGGGCCCGATTGTTTTGGCGCTGCTGTGGTTGTTGCTTACCCGTACCCGCTTTGGCACCTTGGTGCGCGCGGCCACCCAAGACCGCGAAATGGTCAGTGCCTTGGGCGTCAACCAAGCTTGGTTATTCACCGCGGTGTTTGCTTTGGGCGCGACCTTGGCGGGCTTGGGCGGGGCCTTGCAGTTGCCGCGTGAGCCGGCCAATTTGGAAATGGACTTGAACATCATTGGCGCGGCTTTTGTCGTGGTGGTGGTGGGCGGCATGGGCTCCATCCCTGGGGCTTATTTGGCTGCCTTGCTGATCGCCGAAGTCAAGGCGGTGTGCATTTGGCTGGGGATGGTCGAGGTGTTTGGGGTGGCGGTGTCGTTTTCCAAGCTCACCTTGGTGGTGGACTTTTTGGTCATGGCCATTGTCTTGGTGTGGCGTCCTTGGGGTTTGCTGGGCAAGCCCCAGGCCCCCAGCCGCTATGTGGGTTTGCGCGAAGAGCCTTTGCGCGCGGCCAGCCCGGTTTATGTGTGGGCCGCGGCCTTGCTGGGCGTGGTCTTGGTGGCCATGCCTTGGCTCACGCCCAACTCACCCTACACCACGGTGTTGATGATCGATTTGTTGATCGCCGCTTTGTTTGCCACCAGCTTGCACTTCATCATGGGGCCAGCGGGCATGCACTCTTTTGGGCATGCGGCTTATTTTGGTTTGGGCGCGTATGGCGCGGCGCTGCTGGTGCGCGCTTTGGGTTTGTCGATGGAGGTGTCGTTGCTGCTGGCACCCTTGGTCGCGGCTTTCGGTGCCTTGGTGTTTGGCTGGTTTGCGGTGCGTTTGTCGGGCGTTTATTTGGCCATGCTCACTTTGGCATTTGCCCAAATCACCTGGGCGGTGACCTTCCAATGGGACAGCTTCACCGGCGGCAGCAATGGCCTCACCGGCGTTTGGCCGTCGGCCTTGTTCAGCGACAAGCGCATGTATTACTGGCTCACCTTGGGGCTGGTGGTGGCTGGGGTGTTGGGGCTGCGGCGGGTGTTGTTTTCGCCGTTTGGTTATGCATTGCGCGCTGGGCGAGATTCGGTGCTGCGCGCCGATGCGATTGGCATCGATGTCAAGCGCATGCAATGGTTCGCCTTTGTGCTGGCTGGCGGCGTGGCCGGTTTGGCGGGGGCTTTGTATGCGTTTTCCAAGGGCAGCATTTCGCCCGAATCGATGAGCGTGGGCAAGTCGGTGGACGGCTTGGTCATGGTGCTGCTGGGCGGTATTCAAACCTTGGCCGGCCCCGTGGTGGGTGCCTTCAGCTTCACTTGGCTGCACGATGTGGTGGCGCGCAACACCGACTACTGGCGCGCCATGTTGGGCTCGGTCATTTTGTTGTTGGTGCTGCTCTTTCCCCAGGGCATTTCCGGCTCGGCGCAAATGCTGTGGCTGCGCTGGCGTGGCAAAACGGCACCTTCCACAGGGACTGCACCATGAGCGCGCTGCTGCAAGTGAGCAACCTGGGCAAGTCCTTTGGTGGCGTCAAAGCGGTGGACGGCATCAGCTTTGACCTGGCGCCCGGCGAGTTGCTGGCCTTGATCGGCCCCAATGGCGCGGGCAAGTCCACCACCTTCAACATGGTCAACGGCCAGTTGCGCGCGGATCAAGGCTCGATCTTGCTGCTAGGCCAAGAGTTGGTGGGGCGCAAGCCGCGCGACATATGGCGCCAAGGTGTGGGGCGCACCTTTCAAATTGCTGAAACCTTTGCCTCGCTCACCGTGGTGGAAAACGTGCAAATGGCCCTGCTCTCACACGACGATCTGCTGTTGTCGATGTGGCGGCGCGCTGCTGAGCATCGCCGAGATGATGCGCTGGCCTTGCTCGACCAAGTGGGCATGAAGCCCCAGGCCGATCGGCCCTGCAATGTGTTGGCTTATGGTGACGTCAAGCGGGTGGAGTTGGCCATCGCCATGGCCAACGACCCCAAGCTGCTGCTGATGGACGAGCCCACCGCCGGCATGGCCCCCAAAGAGCGCAACGAGCTGATGGCCTTGACCAAAGACCTGGTGTTGCAGCGCGGCTTGGCGGTGCTCTTCACCGAGCACAGCATGGACGTGGTGTTTGCCTATGCCGACCGCATCATCGTGCTGGCGCGTGGCCGCTTGATCGCCGAGGGCAAGCCCCAGGACATCCGCGACCATCCCCAGGTGCAAGCCGTTTACTTCGGCACCGGTAAAACCTTTGAAAAGCCCAGCGCTTGACCCGCCCCACATGACCACCCTGAACACCGACACCTTGCTGGAAGCCAAAGGCCTGGCCGCTTGGTATGGCGCCGCCCAAATTTTGTTTGACGTGGACTTACAAGTCCGGCGTGGCGAAGTGGTGGCCTTGATGGGGCGCAACGGTGCGGGCAAGTCCACCACCCTCAAAGCATTGATCGGCATGCTGGCGCGCCGGCGCGGTGACATCCGCTTCATGGGCCACGACCTCTCGCGCAGCGAGCCGCACCACGCGGCCCGGCTGGGCCTGGGCTTTGTGCCCGAAGACCGGCGCATCTTCACCGACCTCACCGTCACCGAAAACCTCGAGGTCGGCAAACAAGCGCCGCGCCATTGGCCCGATGGCACACCGGCGCCACATTGGACGCCGCAGCGGTTGTTCGAGTTGTTTCCCAACCTGGGTGAAATGCCGCATCGCCCCGGTGGCCGCATGAGTGGCGGCGAGCAGCAAATGCTCACCGTGGCCCGCACACTGATGGGCAACCCGTTTTTGGTCTTGCTCGACGAGCCCTCCGAGGGCGTGGCCCCACTCATCGTCGAGCAAATGGTGCAGATGATTTTGGCCCTCAAAGCGCAGGGCGTGAGCATCTTGTTGTCGGAGCAAAACATGCACTTTGCCGAGCTGGTCTCTGACCGCGCCTATGTGTTGGAGAAAGGGCAAATCCGCTACCAAGCCAGCATGCAGGACTTGGCCGCCAACGAAGAAGTGCGACGCAACTACTTGAGCGTTTGAAAGCCTCCCACCGCATGCGCCCCCCAACGGTTTTACACGTCAATCAGGTGCGCTGTGAGCTGCCACCCGAAGCAGGCCAAGCCAGCTTGTTGAATGTGTTGCGCAACGACTTGCAACTCAATGGCCCCAAGTACGGTTGCGGTTTGGGCGAGTGCGGGTCGTGCACTGTGTGGGTCGATGGCGTGGCGGCACGCGCCTGTGCCATCCCGGCCCGCGGTGTGGCTGGGCGTGAAATCACCACCTTGGAAGGCTTGGCCCCTTTGCACGGCGTGCCGGGTGAGTTGCATCCGGTGCAACAAGCCTTCATCGACGCCCAAGCCGCGCAGTGCGGCTACTGCCTCAATGGCATGGTGATGATGGCCGCCGCCTTGTTGGCCCGCGAGCCCAAACCCAGCGAGGCCGATGTGCGCCGCGAACTGTCGGGCAATTTGTGCCGCTGCGGCACCCACATCGAAATCATTCAAGCGGTGATGTTGGCCGCGCAGCGCATGCAAGGCGTGCCCACATGACGCGCCGCGCCGCCCAACCCCAGCGCCGCGCCGACTTCCATGCGGCCACCGGGGTGTTGCTTGTCACCCGCGAGCCGCCCCCACCGCCGCCCCCGGTCAAAGGCCAGCCCTCTGCGGTGCCCAGCAACCAAGCCGAAGGCGTTGAAATTTTGCTCGCCGTTTGGGACGACGGCAGCGTCACCGCCTTGCATGGCCATGTGGATTTGGGCACGGGCATCGGCACCGCGTTGGCGCAAGTGGTGGCCGAAGAGTTGGATGTGGCCCTGTCCGATGTGCATGTGGTGTTGGGCAGCACCACCTTGGCACCGAACCAAGGGCCGACCATTGCCAGCACATCGCTGCAAATGCACGCCGCCCCCTTGCGCGCGGGTGCCGCACAGGCCCGGGCTTGGCTGCTCGAGCGTGCGGCCCAGCGCTTGGGCGCTGCACCGGCCGACTTGCACGTGCAAGCCGGTGTGGTCATGCTGCGCGCCGACCCCACACGCCAGTGCCGCTATGCCGATGTGTTGACAGGTGAGCATGTGGCCCTCAGCTTGGCGCTGGGCACACCGCTCAAACCCGCTGCCGAACACCGGCTCATTGGCCAATCGATGCAGCGCATGGACATACCGGCCAAAATCACCGGCGAGGCCTTGTTTGTGCACGACATGCGCGTGCCCGGCATGCTGCATGGCCGTGTGGTGCGCCCGCCTTATGTGGGTGCCGACCATGGCGACTTCATCGGCAACACCTTGCTGTCGGTGGACGAGTCGTCGATCGCCCACATCCCCGGCGTGCGCGCAGTGGTGGTGATTCGCGACTTTGTCGGTGTGGTGGCCGAGCGCGAAGAACACGCCGAACAAGCCATGCGCGAATTGCGCGTGCAGTGGAAAGACTGGCCTGGCCTGCCCCCCTTGGGCGACTTGCAACAGGCTTTGCGCACCAACCCCTCCACCCAACGTCGCTTGGTCGATGACGGCGACGTGGACGCTGCCATGGCCCAAGCCGATCAACGCTTGTCGCGCACCTATGTGTGGCCGTATCAAATGCACGCGTCGATTGGGCCGTCTTGTGCTTTGGCCTTGTGGCCGCCGCAGGCGGTGGCGGGCGAAGCGCGGCTCACCGTTTGGGCCGGCACCCAAAGCCCGCATGTGTTGCGCGCCGACCTGGCCAAGCTGATGGGCTTGAACGAAATTGACATTGCCGTGGTTCGCATGGAGGCCGCCGGTTGCTATGGCCGCAATGGCGCCGACGATGTCGCCGCCGATGCCGCCTTGCTGGCCCGCGCAGTAGGTGCGCCAGTGCGGGTGCAACTCACCCGCGAGCAAGAGCACGCCTGGGAGCCCAAAGGCGCGGCCCAGCTCATGGATGTGCGCGGCGGCCTGAACGCCGACGGCACGGTGGCCGCTTACGACTTTGAAACCAGCTACCCCTCCAACGGCGCGCCCACCTTGGCCCTGCTGTTGACCCGCACCATTGA
>CAMDJU010000143.1 GCA_945900695.1 Bordetella parapertussis
TAATGCAACACAATGAAGCGCAAGGGCTCAGCGGAGGCCTGGGCCACCGCAGCGAATGAACCCATGCCGAGTTTGGCCACCTCTTTGGGGCCCAAAACTTGGCATCTCATGCGCCGATGCTTGCCCAAAGTTTGCGCGGCCTTGGCCAGCATGCTGGGGGTGGCATGGTTGGCGGGCCGGTTGCCCCACTCTTTGGCCCACTCCACGCCTTCAACCAGGGCCTGCTGGCGGGCAAATTCTGTCTTGTGCTTGACCGCGTCGGGCATGGCCACCGTGACCCGCTTGAGGGTGCGCAACTTGGCGCTGGGCTTGGTGGTGGTGAACACATAACTGGCATCGGCCAGGGCTTGCATGGCAGGCCCCAACAAGTTGGTGCCCGACTCCGGCAACCAAACGGTGATCGCCTCGGGTTTGCCCCCCTTCAACACCCCCCAGGCGGCGGTCAGGGCTTGGCGCACTTGGGCGGCACTGGCACTGCCGATGCCGACAAAACAGACCCGTTTGGCCGCCCACCCTGGTGCCTCGAACAAGGACAGGTGAAAACCGACCTGGGTGGAAAAATCCCCGTTTTTAAGATGTCGGGTCAACCAATCGGCCAGTGGACCCCGTGCTGGCTTGAGCCCCTCAGGGACCAAGACCACCAAGGCATCGGTTTTGTGGCTGTGGATGGCATTGGATGAAAGTGTGAGCAAGCTGAAGTTCATAATCGGGTTTTCCTCTGCACGGTATGTTATTCGATTCCAGTCTCAAACAAGAGCTCAACCGCAGCTTTGGCGCCACTTTGGTGGTGCTGGTCACGGTGGTGATGACCATGGTGCTGATCCGCACCCTGGGTCTGGCGTCCAATGGAAACGTCAACCCCGCCGAGGTCAGTCTGGTGCTGGGTTTCACGGTGTTGGGTTACTTGCCCACCATCTTCACACTCAGCCTGTTTGTGGCCATGGTCAGCACCCTGTCTCGGTTGTACCGCGACAGCGAAATGGTCATTTGGCTCACCAGCGGCCAGGGCATCATTCAATTGCTGCGACCCTTGTGGCAATTTGGCTGGCCGCTGATTTTGATCGTCGCTGCGCTGGTTTTGTGGGTTTGGCCCTGGAGCAACCAACAGGTACAAGAGCTGCGCGAGCGCTATGAAAAACGCGGCGACTTGGAGCGTGTCACCCCGGGACAGTTCCAATCCTCGGCCTCTGGGCAGCGGGTGTTTTTCATCGAAAAAGACCAAGCCGGCGATTTGCAAGGCAAAAACGTCTTCATCTCCATCACCGATGCCGACAAAACAGTGATTGCCACGGCGCGCACGGGCCGCATCGATGTGCGCGACGATGAGCGCTTTTTGGTCTTGGAAAACGGGCAGCGGCTGGAGCGCCGCCATGCCAGCCAAGAACTGATATTGGCCGAGTTTGAAACCTATGACACCCGCATCAGCCGCACCTTGGTGGATCCGGGCCAACTGTCGGCCAAGATGCTGACCTTGGATGTGCTGCTGATGCAACCCAATCTTGAGAACCAAGCCGAGTTGGTGTGGCGCTTGGGCAGCATCTTGGCTTGTTTCAATTTTGTTTTATTGGCCTTATTGATGGCGCAATTCAACCCGCGCTCGGGGCGCAGCCTGCAGTTGATGCTGGCCTTGTTTTCATTTTTGGTCTACACCAACATGATCAACATTGGCAAAGCCTGGGTGGTCAACCACAAAGTCACCCCCTTGGGCTTTGCCTTGGCTTTGCATGGGGGGGTGTTCGTGGTGGCCTTGGTTGGGGTGTGGATGCGGCACCATCAATGGTCTTGGCGCCACTGGTTGCCTGCCCCAACCCCAACAGGTGGCAAGCCATGAAAACCATGCGCCGCTTGATTTATACCGAGGTGATGACCGCCGTGGCTTTTGTGACCTTGGCATTTTTGGGTTTGTTTTTTTTCTTCGACTTGGTCGAAGACCTGCAAAACGTGGCCGGGCGCCACTCCCCCAACTACCAACTCAACCATGCCTTGATCTATGTGGCGCTGCTGATCCCCATCCACATTTATGAGTTGATGCCGATCACGGTGCTGATTGGCTGCATTTTTGTGATGGCGCGCATGGCCCAATCGTCGGAGTTCACCATTTTGCGCACCAGCGGCATGGGCCCTGGCCTGGCCCTGCGCCACCTGATGTTTTTGGGTTTGTTGTTTGCCTTGCTGACCTTTGTGATGGGTGACCACATCGCCCCCTGGTGCGAGCGCGAAGGCCGCTTGCTCAAGTCGCGTTTTGAAGGCGGTGTTTTGCACATTGGCCAAAACGGTGCCTGGCTCAAAGAAAAACAGAAGTTCAGCCAGTTTTCCGTCAATGTGGGGTCCATCAGTGGTGAAGGCCAGATGAGCGACATCCGGCTTTATGAGTTTTCCGACACCGGGCGCTTGATCTCGCACACCTTGGCCAAAAAAGGTCGCATTGCCAACACGGGCGGTTGGGTTTTGAGCGAGGTCGCGCGCAGTGAATTCAGCCCCAGCCCAGAGGCCCAAAAGCCTTTGGTACAAAGTCAAATGTCAGAAATGCTGTGGCCCTCGGACATCAGCCAAGACATGGTCACCGTGGCCTTGATCAAGCCCGAACGCATGGGCATTTGGGACTTGTTTCACTATGTGCGCCACTTGGAAAACAACGCCCAGGCCGCGCAACTGTATGAAATTGAGTTTTGGAAAAAGGTGTTCTACCCCTTGAGTTGCTTGGTCATGGTGGTGCTTGCCCTGCCCTTTGCTTACCTGCACATGCGCAATGTCAATATCGCCACCTATGTGTTCATTGGGGTGTTATTCGGGGTGAGTTTCTTTTTGCTCAACAACATGTTTGGCCACATCGGCAACCTCAAGCAGTGGACGCCCTGGTTGGCCGCCGCCTTGCCGGGCATGCTTTATTCTTTGATTTCGCTGGGCGCTTTTGCCTGGCTGGTGTTGCGCCAATGACTGCCATCGTTTTATTTGCCCATGGTTCACGCGACCTGGCTTGGCAACGCCCCATGCTGGCAGTGGCCCAGCGCATCCGCGACCAAGCCCCCCATGCCTGGGTGGCCTGCGCCTATCTTGAATTGACCGAGCCCAACCTGCCACAAGCCGTGGCCCAAGCGGTCACGCTGGGGCATGTGCAGATTCGGGTGTTGCCGATGTTTTTGGGGGTGGGCAAACATGTGCGAGAAGACCTGCCCGTCTTGATGGCGCAGTTGCAGCATGACCACCCGCAAGTGCGGTTTGATCTGCAACCGCCGGTGGGGGAGCAAGCGGCTGTGCTCGATGCCCTGGCCCTGGCCGCCACCTTGGACATGCCCATGCACCCAGCCCCTGGTCACCCAGACAAAGAGGGACCATGAACCTGCACCAATTTAAATTTGTTCAAGAGGCGGTGCGTCGCAACCTCAACCTGACCGAAGCGGCCAAGGCCTTGCACACCTCGCAGCCTGGGGTGTCCAAAGCCATTTTGGAGTTGGAGCAAGAACTCGGCATTGACATCTTCACCCGCCACGGCAAACGCCTCAAACGCGTCACCGAACCGGGCCAGCAAGTGCTGCACAGCATTGAGCGCATCTTGGCCGAAGTCAACAACCTCAAACGCATTGGCGAGCAATACAGCCAACAAGACCGGGGCACTTTGTCCATCGCCGCCACCCACACCCAGGCGCGCTATGTTTTGCCCAAACCGGTGGCCCAGTTGCGCACCACTTACCCGCTGGTCAACGTCAGCATGCACCAAGGCGCGCCCGGTCAAGTGGCCCAAATGCTGCTCGACGAAGTGGCCGAGCTGGGCATGGCCACCGAGTCCTTGGCCGATTACCCCGATTTGGTCACCCTGCCCTGCTACACCTGGGAACATGTGTTGGTGCTGCCCCTGGACCACCCCTTGGTGGACCAACCCCTGAGCTTGGCCGCCTTGGCCGAGCAGCCCTTGGTCACCTACCACCCGTCGTTCACGGGGCGCACCCGCATTGACAATGCCTTTGCCAAGGCCCACCTGAAGCCGCGCGTGGCCTTGGAAGCCATCGATTCGGATGTGATCAAAACCTATGTCCGACTGGGCATGGGCGTGGGCATCGTGGCTGAAATGGCCATGAACGAAAAAAACGAAGAAGACCTGGTCTCGCGTCCCTTGGGCCATTTGCTCGGCCACAATGTGGCCCGTGTGGCGTTCAAACGCGGCGCTTATTTGCGCAATTTTGTGTACGAGTTTGCCCAGATGTTGAGCCCTGAATTGACCCAGGAATCCCTTCAAGCGGCCATGCAATCGCCTTGGACGGCCTCCCCCAGCAACCCCACTTGACCACCTTTTTTCACCATGACACCCCTTCTTGAGACCAAACTGCCCAACGTGGGCACCACCATCTTCACTGTGATGTCGGCCCTGGCCACAGAGCACCAAGCGGTCAATTTGGGTCAAGGCTTTCCCGACTTTGGCTGCGACCCGGCCTTGATCGACGCCGTCAGCGACGCCATGCGCGAAGGCCTGAACCAATACCCCTCCATGTTGGGTGTGCTGGAGTTGCGCCAAGCCATCGCCCAAAAAGTTCAAACTCTGTACCAAAAGGCATACGACCCGGCCACAGAAATCACCGTCACCGCAGGTGCCACCCAGGCCATCATCAATGCCATCTTGGCCGTGGTGCGCGCAGGCGATGAGGTGATCGTGCTCGAGCCTTGTTACGACAGCTACATCCCCAACATCGAATTGGCTGGCGGCACCGTGGTGCGCGTGCCGCTCACGCCCGGGAGCTTTCGCCCCGACTTTGACCGCATCGGTGCAGCCATCACCCCGCGCACCCGCGCCATCTTGATCAACTCGCCGCACAACCCCAGCGCCACCGTGTGGAGCGACGCCGACATGCTGCGCTTGCAAGAGATTTTGGAACCCACCCAGGTGCTGCTGATCAGCGATGAGGTGTATGAACACATGGTGTATGCCCCCTTGGTGCACCGCAGCGCCGCCTCTTACCCGGGCTTGGCCGAGCGCGCCTTCATCATCTCCAGCTTTGGCAAAACCTACCATGTGACCGGCTGGAAAGTGGCCTATTGCGCGGCCCCGCCCAGCCTCACCGCCGAGTTTCGCAAGGTGCACCAGTTCAATGTGTTCACCGTCAACACACCGGTGCAGCACGGCTTGGCCCGCTTCATGGCCAACACCGAGCCCTACATGGGCTTGCCGGCTTTTTACGCCCGCAAGCGCGACTTGTTTCGCGCCGGTTTGGAACGCACCGCCTTCAAGTTGTTGCCCAGCGAGGGCAGCTACTTTCAGTGTGTGCGCATCGACGAGCTCAAGGTCGCGGAAAAAAACCTGAGTGAGGGCGACTTTTGCCAGTGGTTAACGCGTGAAGTGGGCGTGGCCGCCATTCCCATGTCGGCTTTTTATGCCGACGGTTTTGACCAGCGGGTGATCCGCTTTTGCTTTGCCAAAAAAGACGAGACCTTGAACCTGGCCTTGGAGCGCTTGGCCCGTCTTTGATCTTGACCAAGCACTGAGCTTGAACAGGCTCAGTGATTCAACTGAGCCCAGGCCTTGTCCAAACGCTTGGTGCTCACCGGTTGCGGGGTGCGCAACTCCTGGGCAAAAAAGCTCACCCGCAATTCCTCAAGCAGCCAGCGGAACTCCAGCATGCGCTCGTCCGCCACCCCTTTGCGCTCGGCCACCAAGCGCCAATAGCGCTGCTCTTGGGGCTTTAAATCGCCCAATTTTTGGGTGTCGCGGGCAGGGTCGGCGCGCCATTTGTCCAAGCGCAACACCACCGCTTTGAGGTAGCGCGCAAAGTGCTGCAACTGTGGCCATGGGGTAGAAGCCACGAAGTTTTTGGGCATCAAGCGCTGGAGTTGCTGGGCACAGTCGGCCGTGGCCTCGGGGGCATTTTTGGTGTCTTTGATCTTGCGCACCGCCTGGGCATATTCGGTCAACACCGTGGCCACCAAGCGCGCCACCTCTTGGGCGATCAAGGTCAAACGGCCCCGCCCATCGGCCAGTCGGCGCTGAAAAGCGGCTTCATCGCTGGGCAAGGGGTCGAGCAAAAAAGCCCGGTCCAAGGCCACATCCAAAATTTGACCGCGCAATTCTTCAACGCTGCCCAAGGGCATATAGGCCACCGCCATTTTTTGCATGTCGGGGATGTTCTTTTCCAAGTATTTGAGGGCGTCTTTGATTTGCAAAGCAAACAAACGCCGCAGGCCTGCGCGGTGTTTGGCGGCGGCCATTTCGGGCTCGTCAAACACCTCGATGCACACGCCGTCCCCCATGTCGACCAAGGCCGGAAATCCCACCAGCACCTGCCCAGACTTGCGAATTTCCATCAGCTCGGGCAACTCGCCAAAAGCCCACGCGGTGAACTTTTGATCGGTGGCCACAGCCCTTTCCGGTTTACCCGCCTGGGGACTGGCCGCTGCCACTGGGGCGCTGGACGCGGCGCCTGAAACTGGAACCGGTGAAGCCACAGCGGCCGTGGCGCCCGCTTGGGGGCTGGCGGCAGGGCCGATGTTTTTGATTTGGGCCAAGGCCTGGAACGCCCCACGCGCTTGGCTGCCCCATTCGGCCTTGAGCGCGCCCAGGTTGCGGCCCATGCCCAATTGGCGTCCGTGCTCGTCGACCACGCGCAAATTCATGAAGAAATGCGGGCTGAGCATGTCGAGTTTGAAGTCGGCGCGTTTCACGTCCAAACTGGTTTGTGCCCGCACACGGGCCAGCAAAGCGTCGGTCAATGAGCCCATGCCAAAGGCTTCGATCTCACCCATCGCCAGGGCCAGCTTGGCGGCGGCCTCGGGCAGAGGCACAAAGCGCGAGCGCGGTTTTTGCGGCAGGCTTTTGAGCAGGGCTTGAATTTTGTCTTTGAGCATGCCGGGCACCAACCATTCGGTGCGCTCTTCGCTGACTTGGTTCAGCACGAACAAAGGCACACTGACGGTGATGCCGTCGCGCGCGTCACCCGGCGCATGCAAATACTCGGCACGGCAATCCACGCCGCCCAAGCGCAGGGCATTGGGAAAGGCCTGGGCCGTGACGCCCTGGGCGCTGTGGCGCATCAGGTCTTCACGCCCCATGCACAAGAGCTCGGGCTGGGCCGCGCGGGCTTTGTCAAACCACTGCTGCAAACTGCGCCGGCTGTTGACTTCGGC
>CAMDJU010000144.1 GCA_945900695.1 Bordetella parapertussis
GTGTCGATGTCGTTGCGGGTGTAGCCCACCACCGTGGGTTTGCCCGTGGTGCCACTGGAGGCGTGGATGCGGGCGCACTGTTCACGCGGCACCGCAAACATGCCGTAGGGGTAGCTGTCGCGCAAATCGAGTTTGGTGGTGAAGGGAAAGCGCGCCAAATCGGACAGGCTGTGGCAGTCGCTGGGGTGCACCCCCGCCGCATCAAACTTGGCCCGGTAGACGGATGAGTTGGCATAGGCGTGCTGCAAGGTCGATTGCAGGCGCTTGAGCTGCAAGCTGCGCAACTCGTCCACGCTGGCGTGCTCAATGGGCTCATGGGCAAAGGCGTGTGGGGTGTTCATGGGTTCACCACCGTTCCGGGGATTTGCGCGCTTTTGCCGCGAAACAAAGCCACGGTCTCGCCGCGCTGGTTGGTCACTTTCACATCGTAAATGCCGTGCCGCCCCGACAACACCTGCTCCACACCCTCGGTGAGCAACACATCACCCAAATGGGCGGGTTTTAAAAACTCAATGCTGCACGCCGCCGCCACGGCATTGTGGTTGTGGCTGTTGCAAGCAAATGCAAAGGTGGAATCGGCCAAGGTAAAAATAAATCCACCATGGCAGGTTTGGTGGCCATTCAGGTGTTTGTCTTGCACTTGCATGCGCATGCTGGCGCGCCCGGGGGTGCAGCTGAGCAAGTCCATGCCCACGGTTTCGCGGGTGGCGCGGTCGTTGGCAAACATCACTTGCCCGACCTGCTGGGCCAGCGCTGTCTCGTCCATGGCTTTAATTTCCAGTGAATTGCGCAGGGCGCTTTTGCAAAAAGGCGCTCACGCCTTCGATGTAATCGTGGGTGCGGCCCAATTGCGATTGGGTGTCGCGCTCCACATCCAAGTGGGCGCTCAAGCTGCGTTGGCTCGCGTCGCGCAACAAGGCGCGGGTAGCGACCAAGGCTTGGGTGGGCATGGTGGCCAAGCGTTCGGCCATGGCCCAGGCAGCGGCCAGGCAATCGGCGTCAACCTGCCACACCAAACCCCATTGCTGGGCCTGCTCGGCGCTGAGCTTGTCGCCCGTCATGGCCAAGGCCATGGCCCGAGCCAAACCCAATCGCTCGACCAAAAACCAACTGCCGCCCGCATCTGGGACGAGGCCAATTTTGCTGAAGGCTTGGATGAAACTCGCCGTTGGTGCCGCAATCGCAATGTCGCAGGTCATGGCCAGCGACGCGCCAGCACCCGCTGCCACGCCATTGACCGCGGCCACCACCGGCATGCGCAGTTGCTGCAAGCGCCGCACCGTGGGGTTGAAGTACTGGTCGATCAAGGGGCCGGGGTCGGCGCGCTCGACCATATCGGGCCCGGGGTTGAAGTCAAATTCGGACAAATCGGCACCTGCGCAAAAGCCGCGCCCAGCGCCCGTGATGACCAAGGCACGAATCTGGGCGTCGCCCTCGGCACGGTCCAGCGCCGCCCACAATTCATGGTGCATGGCGCGGGTGAAACTGTTCAAGGCCTGGGGCCGGTTCAGGGTGATGCAGGCCACGGCGGCGCGCTGCTCAAACAAGACTTGGGGTTCTGACATGGGGTTCTCCTTGGGTACCAATTTAACATTGCCCGACCCGCCAGTTGGTGAATGTTTTCCCTTGGGTATAGTCATGCTCCCAAGCCAACCCCCGCCTTTTTTGCCGGAGCCCCCATGACCTACCAAACCATCCTGACCGCCACCCACGCCGACAAAGTGGGGGTCATCACCCTGAACCGACCCAAACAACTCAATGCCCTGAATGGCGAGTTGATGGACGAGTTGGGCGCGGCCCTCAAAGCCTATGACGCCGACCCGGCGATTGGTTGCATGGTCATCACCGGCAGCGAAAAAGCCTTTGCGGCCGGGGCTGACATTGGTGCCATGGCCACCTACAACTTTGCCGATGTGTACAAACAAGACTTCATCACCCGCAACTGGGAAACCATTCGCTCGGTGCGCAAACCGGTGATCGCTGCGGTCAGCGGTTTTGCGCTGGGCGGCGGTTGCGAGTTGGCCATGATGTGCGACTTCATCATTGCCGCCGACAACGCCAAATTTGGGCAACCCGAGATCAAGCTGGGCATCATCCCTGGTGCGGGTGGCACGCAGCGCCTGCCCCGTGCCGTGGGCAAGGCCAAGGCCATGGACCTGGCCCTGACCGGGCGCATGATGGACGCCACCGAGGCCGAACGCGCCGGCTTGGTCAGCCGCATCGTCGCACTCGACAAGCTGATGGACGAGACCCTGGGCGCGGCCTTGATGATTTGCGAGCACTCGCAACTGGCCACCATGGCGGCCAAAGAATCGGTCAACCGCGCCTTTGAAAGCGGCTTGGCCGATGGCGTGATGTTTGAGCGGCGCATGTTCCACGCCTTGTTTGCCACCAGCGACCAAAAAGAAGGCATGGCCGCTTTTGTGGGCAAGCGCAAAGCGCAGTTCACCCACCAGTGAAGCCCCTGCCCCACCCCCCTCAAAATCGGAGGGGAGGGTTGTGGCCTTTACTTCTTGCCCAAGCCCAGACGGGCTGCACCTTCGGTGTAGAGCTGGGTGCGCTCTTTCATGAAGGCGTCCATCTGCTCCAGGCCCACATTGACCAACTCAAAGCCGCTTTTGGCGGCCAGGTCTTTCATCTCTGGGTCGTTGTTCAAAGCCATCCACAGGTCTGACAAGCGCTTGCGTTGCTCGGGGGGTGTGGATTTGGGCACGCCAATCCCGCGGTAAGCGCCGTCCACCCAATTCACGCCCAGCTCTTTGAAGGTGGGCACATCGGAGATCAGGGGGTGGCGCTTGTCCATGGCCACCGCCAGCGGGCGCACCCGGGTTTTGTTGGCCACCACAAAGGGCACATAGGTCATGGCCCCGTCCACCTGTCCGCCCAACACCGAGGTGGTCATGTCGCCCGTGCCCTTGAAGGGCACATAAATGGTTTTGATGCCAAAGGCGGCGTTGAGCCGTTCGTGCGCGGCATGGTTGGCAGAGTTCAAGCCCGAGCCACCCAAGGACAGTTTGCCAGGGTCTTTTTTGGCCGCCTCGATGAACTCGGCAAAGTTTTTGATCCCGCTGCTGGTGGGCACGACCAAGGTGTCGGGCGTGTAGTGGAACCAAAACACCGGCGTGATGTCGGCGGTTTTGTATTGCACCTGGCCCTCGATGGGCTGAAACACAATATGCGGCAAATTGATGCCCACCACGTTGAAGCCATCTCCAGGCAAGCTGTTCATTTGCGACCACATCAAAGCCCCACCCGCACCGGCCTTGTACTGAACAATGGTTTCGATAGCGCTGCACTTTTTGCGCAACACCGCTTGCTGGTGGCGGGCCGATAAATCGGACTCACCACCGGGCGGAAAAGCCTGCCAATACTGCAGGTTTTTTTCCAAACAGGGTTGGGCCCAGGCCGGAGTGGCCAACACGCTCAAGGCGGCCAGTGCAGAACGAATGATCAAACCGAAAGACATGCGGGCTCTCCTCATTGAATCGACGCGCACACGGCGCGGGTGACTTGCTCGGTGCTGGCCTGCCCGCCCAAATCGCGGGTGTGCAAAGCGGTATTGGCGGTGGCCTGCTCAATGGCTGCCATCAAAGTTTGGGCCGCCTGCACCTCACCGAGGTGCTCCAGAAGCATGACACAACTCCAGAAAGTGCCAATAGGGTTTGCCAACCCCTGGCCCATGATGTCAAAGGCCGAGCCATGGATGGGCTCGAACATGCTGGGGTAGCGCCGCTCGGGGTCGATGTTGCCCGTGGGCGCAATCCCCAAGCTGCCGGCCAAGGCCGCGGCCAGGTCGCTCAAAATGTCGGCATGCAAGTTGGTCGCCACCAAGGTGTCCAAGCTGGCAGGCCGGTTGACCATGCGGGCGGTGGCCGCGTCGACCAGCTCTTTGTCCCAGCGCACATCGGGGAACTCCAACGCAATCTGCGCTGCAATCTCGTCCCACATCACCATGGCATGGCGCTGGGCATTGGACTTGGTGACCACGGTCAGCAGTTTGCGCGGGCGCGACTGGGCCAGGCGAAACGCATAGCGCATGATGCGCTCCACCCCCGCGCGGGTCATCATGGACACATCGGTGGCCACCTCAATGGGGTGGCCTTGGTGGGCGCGACCGCCCACGCCCGCGTATTCGCCCTCGGAGTTTTCGCGCACGATGACCCAGTCCAAATCTTGGGGGCCACAGCGCTTGAGCGGCGCGTCAATGCCCGGCAGGATGCGGGTGGGGCGCACATTGGCATATTGGTCAAAGCCCTGGCAAATTTTCAGGCGCAAACCCCACAAGGTGATGTGATCGGGTATGTGCGGGTCGCCGGCCGAGCCAAACAAAATGGCGTCCATGCCGCGCAAGGCATCCAAGCCATCGGCGGGCATCATCTCGCCATGGGCGCGGTACCAATCGCCGCCCCAACCGAAATGGGTAAATTCAAACGCAAAGCGGCCCTGTGCTTGGGCCAAGGTGGACAACACCTGTTGTCCAGCAGGGATCACCTCTTTGCCAATCCCGTCTCCGGGGATGCAAGCGATGTTGTAGGTTTTCATGCGGTGCCTCTATCAGCCAAGAAAACCGCTTTATACCCTGAGGTCACCGCACTGGCACTGCCCGGTCACCCGGGGCGCGCCTCGTCAACGCAACACATCGAACAAGTTGTTGTGGTGATCGGTCCACACCTTCAGGCCTGGAATGGGTGCAATCGGGGTGGCAGAGGCCAAGCGCGGGTCTTGAATGAGTTGGGGGTTGCGGGTCACGATCACAAAATCGGTTTGGTAATAGTCGCCCCGGGCTGCGGTGTCGGAAATCAAGATGGCCGTCATCCCTTCCTGCTCGGCCAGCAATTTCACCATGGGGGCCAGGTTGATCAGGCGGTTGGTCACGTTGTACACAATCGCGCCGTCGGGCTTGATTTGCTTTTGGTACACCCGCAAGGCCTCCACCGTCATCAAATGCATGGGGATGGAGTCGGAAGAAAACGCATCGATGCTGAGCATGTCAAATTTTTGCGGTGGGTCGCGCTCCAAGCTCAAGCGCCCATCGCCCAAACTGAACGACACCTTGGCTTTGGCATCGGTGAGGTACCAAAAGTATTTTTTGGCAATGTCCAGCACCGACGGCACCAACTCATAAATGCGGTAGTTGTCGGTTTCGCGGCCATAGGCGGCCAGCACCCCGATGCCCAAACCCAAAATACCGACATCGATGGAAGGGCGTTCTTGGGTATAAAAATCCAATACCCGCGAAATCCCTGCCCCAGGGCCAAAATAACTGATGGGCTTGGTGCGCAATTGGGGGTCGGTGTACTGCCACCCATGGCTGATGGTGCCGTGGAAGAGGTGGCGCATCGTGGCCTTGTCCTCCAGCGGTCCCGTTTGTGTCACGCTCAAGGTGCCATAAAAATCGCGCTTGGACACAATGGTGTCTGGACTGGGCCTCGAATAGTCCCACAGATACCAGCCGGTAACGGCGCTGATGCCCACGGCCGCTGCCGTGATGGCCTGAGCTCCGCCTTTTGACCAGCCGGGCGTCGGGCTTTGCCACCACAAATACGTGGCCAACAGGGCGCAGGCCATCAAGGCCAAGGGCAACTCCGCAAAGGTGTCAAAGACCAGCGGCGCCAACACCCCGACCAACAAGCCTCCAATGGCCCCGCCCACCGACAAGGCCAAATAAAACTGGGTCAGGTATTGCGGCTCGGGCCGCATGGCCGCCAATTCACCGTGGCAAAACATACAGCCCACAAACAACAGCACACAAAACAGCGGCAGGGCGAAATAAATGTTCATGGTCGAGGCATAGCCTTCCACCATGCCGAATGCGGTGACCAGCAACAAAACCATCAGCAGCGGCATGAACCACTGCCGTGCATACCAGCCGCTTTGCGAGCGCGCGCCGCCCACGTCAAACACCAAAATAAAGGTGGCCAGGTAAATCACCAAAGGCACGATCCACAAAAATGGCACCGAGGCAATGTTTTGCGTCATGTGGTTGGTAAAGGACAACAACAGCACCGAGCCCAAAGTCGCCAACACATACCACAACACCACCTGCCCACGCCGGGGCGCAGCGGCTGGCGTGCTGACGCCTTGCGTTGATGGCGCTTGGGCACCGCTGGTCTGGGCCAGCAGCGTTCGCCAAGCCGACACAATGACCAAGAGTGCAAAAAGGCCATACAAACCGCTCCAAACCACCGCCTGGGTTTGCAAGTTGATGTTCGGCTCAATCATGGGGGGGTAGCACAGCAATGAGATCAAAGACGCCAAGTTAGACAAGGCAAACAAGCGGTACACCTTGACCTGCGGATGGGTTTTGGCCACCCATGCCTGCACCAAGGGCCCGGTGGTAGAGAGCAAAAAATAGGGCAAGCCCACGGTTGCCAGCAACAGCAACAAAATGCGCACCGAAGGCTCGGTGTCGGGGTCGGGCTTCCAGTGGTCACCGGCCACGATGGGCAACCACGCCAAAGAAATCAACACCAATGCGGTGTGCAAAATGGCCTGCTTGCGCTGATTGAGCCGGCGCACCACCCAGTCGGTATACCCATAGCCCATGAGCAACACCATTTGAAAGAAAACCATACAGGTGGTCCACACCGCTGAAGAGCCGCCAAACCAAGGCAAGATTTGTTTGGCAATGATGGGTTGCACCATGAACAGCAAAAAAGCGCTGGTGAACACCGTGGAGATGAAATAAAACATGCAGCTGACCTGTGTGAATGAAATAAAAGGGAATGGGCAAGCCCAAAAAAAGACCACCCCATGTCTGCAAACACGGGGTGGTCATTGTGGCTCAAATGACGGCTGTCAGGCCCTGGAAGATATCCCCAAGTAGACCCGTGGCATCACGGGCGCAGTCAGTGGCTGGCATGGTTAAAAATAAGCCAGGTCCTTGATGTCCTCGATCAAGCGCTTGATGATGCTCTTAGAACCATAAGACTCTTGGATCAGGTCGCGCTGGCGCAGCTTGGTATAAAGCACATTGTCTGCGCGCAAACCGGACAGCACC
>CAMDJU010000145.1 GCA_945900695.1 Bordetella parapertussis
AGGGGGTAGGCTGCCACGGAGACCAGCATCGCACGCATTCGAAAGTTAAGCCAGCCTGTTTCCCTGAGCATGGTGACGCAAGCATCCACCATGGGCCAACCTGTGCGGGCTTGTTTCAAAGCGTCAAAGTGTTCTTGGCTAAAGTCTTGTTCGCGCAGGTTGTCGTATCCACGGTGCATATTGCGCCATTCAATCTCAGGCTCACTCTCTAATTTTTGAATGAAATGGCAATGCCAATACAGTCGGCTGATGAAAGCAGTCAAACCAGAGCGATGTCGAGATGCCTCGGGTGGAAGTTGTTCAAGCAGTCGCCGAGATTGTTGAACCACCTCGCGCATGCTGATACAACCGAAGGCCAGGTACGCAGAAAGGCGCGAGCATGCATCCGGAGCTGACAGGGGAGACGATATGCCCCCCCGGTAGCCAATGCTGCGCGCATTTAAGAAACTGTGCATGGTTTTCAATGCCTGCGAACGCCCGCCAAGTTGCCTCAATGGGGGGTTGTGTTGTAGATGTTCTGGCACGGCCATGACAAAGGGCTGGGGCGTTGGCTTTTTCCAAAAGCTCAGAGCGTGAAACGCTTGAACGGGCGAAGCCATATGCCTTTCCCATTCTTTTTGCCATAGATTGCGACTTTTTAAACGGCGCACAACACCAAACTGTGCAAACTCTGTCCATGCAATATTTTTTGCATGGCACCAAGTGGCGACTTTCAAGTCACGTGCATATGTAAAGCCATTGCCTGTTTCTTCATGTGAGTAAAGCTTCGAGAAAGGTGATTCGTTCCACAATTGGGCCAACACATCGACAGCCTCACCAGTGTGGACTTCTAAGCACCCGCCGCATGAGCGTAGATAGGCGTCGACTTCTATCAGTGATTCCCGAATAAATTCAAAATGCTGGAGGGCACAATCCGGCTGTAGCCAAAGCTCGGGCTCAACAATGTAGATGCATCGAACAGGCCCGTTTTTTGATGCATTCGCAAGCGCCTCGTGATCTTGCCAGCGCAAGTCACGTTTAAACCAAACCAAGGCGTAACTCATCAGGCCTCTTTCCCAGTCCTTGGCCCAAGTCTCATGCCATTGAACGGTGATTTCATGACGGGGAATAGGCGCGCTGGGCGCTAAGGTCTTGCTCGGGCCCTTGAAACGCATTCTCACGGGCGGTCAGCACCAGGGTGTCGCGGTGTGCGATGTGATCCAGGGGCTGGATGGGGGTGCTTTCGTGAATGACCCGTGCATCGTCCAACAACAGCACAGACCAAGGCTGTTGAAGCGTGAAGCGCTCGCCTTGCGGCCCATGGGCATCAAAAACCCGCGTTTCCCCACCGATGATGTTTTGGCGTTGCAGTAAAAATACAGCCACAAAATCCACCCCATCCCGGTGTGCTCCTTCAGGTGTCGGGCGGCCAATGCCTTGGCTGCAGTCAATGCGAAATGGGTGGGCTTCGATGCACCAGTGCGCTTGGGGTTTGTTGCGCCATTGGCTGCATGCCCGTGCAAATGCCGTCAACAGTTGAGTCCACACCGGCAACTTCACCATGTCTTGGCTCATGGGTTCAAACAATCGATGCATGCCGCCGTGCAAGGCGTTGTAGTCCAGCGATTGCCAATGCGCGCGGTGCGGTGTTTGGGTCAGATGGTCATGGTGGAATTCAAAGCAACTGTGCCGTCTGCGTCGATAGCTGCCACCATCCTTGAGGTGCTTATCCAAGGGCATGTGATCCCAAAAGGGAAAAAGGGCATGGAGTTCACCGGTTTCGCATCCGGCCCATTGCGCTGTGGCTAAAGGGTCAAGAACCGCATAGCCTCTGTGCGCCATGGTGTGACAAAGTGACTCAAGCGGGGTGTCTTGGGGTTCGGGCCAGGTCGATGTCAAATCATTTGAAGCGACCTCTGGTTGGAGCCCCATCATTTGGAAAGACTCGCCAAATCGATGCCTTCATGTTGAGCCACCATCTCCAAGGCGGATTCAAACAACGCGCGGGCAGAGCCAGAAACAGAGCTCAGGTAGGCGTGAATGTGGGCATCTTCACTGGATTTGTTCAAGCAATCGTGGCTGTATTGCTCAAAGCTGGCCAATTGGGCGATGATTTCAGCCACATGGCGCGGGCATTCGCACAGAACATTGGTGGAAATGCCTGATACCCGCATGAGGGTCATGTCGTTGAATTTCCGCTGCGGTATCAAGGTGCCCGAGCTTGATCCCACGGCACTTTGTGCTGGATCCATCAGAAGGACAGCGTTGACCAAGTCTGCCAACTCAGCATCGCTGATGGGGTCTCTGCGCACAATCATTCCGCAACGTTTCATGGCCTCAATGATCGGCTCTTGCCCAAAGCTGTACAACACAATCACCTGCAAAGCACCGTGTATCTCTGCCAGGCGATGGATATCGACTTGAACGCCTGCGTGCAATGAGTTGCATTGGATGAGCAAAATTTGTGGCTTGTGCTGCCCGGCTGTTTCCAGCGCTTGGCTGAGGGTGCTGTAGATATCGGTCACCTGGATGGCGTGGTGATGAAAACCCAGCGTGAACTTTTTCGACTCGATGCGGCTGGCCAGTGTCAGGCCCACAACCGCCATGGACACCACAGCGCCATGGCCCACAGCGGACTGCTTTCTTTGGTTGGCAGTCTGCTGCTTTTGCAGCAAGTCATTGAGCGCCGTACAGGATAGGGTGGCCACACTGCTGATGCTGTGGCCATTCTCGGTGAGCCTTTTCAACAGCGTCGCCTTTAAAACATCGTCGTCGCTGTAAAGGCGGTGCTTGCCTTCTGTTTTGTGGGGGGTGAAACAGTCATACCTGGCCTCCCAAATGCGCAACGTGGGTGCGGGTACGCCACTCAGGCTGGACACAGCCCCAATCTTGTGGGCGTTTGAAGTTGAGTTTTTTATTGAATTAGCCATGAATTGAAGATGTATTGAATAGATTAATTGATTTATTTTTACGTATTGTATAGGTTAAATGAAAATGATGCTAGATTACAAGTTCTGAAATTAAACAGGAATTGCAAATGCTGAACGCCCGTGCTGTACAAGGCTTAAAAGTCCTCGCGCTGATTGCCAGCTCAAACCCATCTGAAGCAGTCAACTCCAAGCAGTTATCACAGCAACTGGGGTTGTCTATTTCTTACATTGAGAATTTGCTCAAAAATCTTAAGAAAAATGAACTGGTTGTTGCCAATCGCGGGCCAGGTGGGGGATATCTTTTACAAAAATGTGTGGATGAAATCTCGGTATGGGATGTGGTCACGTGCTTTGAGCAAGAAGAAGAACCAAGCGTCGAAATCCGGACGAATGAATATGCCATTAGTTTTGCAATCACCCAAGAACTCCATCAAATCAAGCAACACTTTTTACAGAATTACCCCATCACTGACATCACAAAAAACTCCCCCCAAATCGAGAAAAAATCCAAGGTTCGGCAACTTTCAAGCCACTTCAAGCCTCTCGCTGCCCGATTGGCACCCAAGGCCCCCAACTCGGTGTTTGACTTGCCCAATTTCATGTATCCACGTGCCGCTTGAAAGTGGGGGGATTGATGAAAATCACGTATATGTTGGTCAACCGGTCGGGCAAGGGCCGCCGCATACCTGCCGGAGATGCGTGGCAGTGGATACACCACGTCGAAGATGTCTCGCAAATGAAGGCGGTTTTTTTGAAGCTCAAAAAAAGAATCCGCGATGACAGGCTTACCTTGGCGAATTTGCACTTTGAGCAACGCGATTCCTCTGGGGAGTTTATGGAAATGGCAAGTTTTGAGTACAAGGGACCTGTGATTGACGACGAAACGATTTCTCCGAAAAGAATCATTTTTGTGCACGAAGAATCGGTGGATGAACCCTTAGAGGAGACCACTTGACATGGCGATTGAAAAAAATTGCACCAATGTTCTTTATGACGGCTCATGTCCGCTGTCTGCGCTGAGGATCAGGCAATTTTAAAAAGTCATTCCAAACATACCGATCCATTCGGTAGATGTGAAGAGACCAGAATTTACGGCCTCTTTGGGTTACATCACGGATGTCTTAAGAGGAACCGACAAACAGATCATTGGGTTCTTGTGGCAAGCCGAATCTGGCATGCCAGCCATGGAGTACTGCCACAGCGGCAGCTTAGCGATGCCACTTTCTACAAATGGCGTGCCAAGTGCTTCGTCATGCAGGCTTCAGGCGCTGGCATGCGGTGCGAATTTGAGCCAGAGAATGCCAAGCCAAAGAAATTACTCGCTGAGGCCCCCCCGGATATTCATGCCCTTAAAGGCGTACTTGGGGTAAACCGCTGGCCCCACAGATCTAGCGCGAGCAGATCGGCATGAAGATTAAACCATTTCAATGGTGCGAGTGTCGCGCCTGTCGACTTGTGGAGCTGAGCAGAGACAGTTTCCGCAACCCGCCTATTGGAAGAATTCCACTTACTGAGTTCGACCACCTTCATCGGCAGCTGGCTACCGATGAAGGGTGAATCCATCCATTCACATTTAGATTAACCTTAACCCGGACTTGCAACCAATGCTTGGTATGGCTAATGGGGATATTTCACGTTGGACAAGAAGCGATAATATTTTTGCAATACCTACATGACTGGTTATTGCACCTCAACCTATTTTGGTTAAACGCTTAAATCGAGGAACGTTCCGTCCATGCTAATGAAAGCCAAAGCCGCAGCACGGCACACTGAGCATATCAAAACAGATGCCCCCATTGCACTGGTGATTGGCAGCGGTTTTGGGGGGTTAGCTGCTGCGGTTCGGCTCGCAGCCAAGGGCTGGCGGGTTCAGGTGCTTGAAAAACTGGATGTGCCCGGTGGTCGCGCACGGGTGCACCACGTAGACGGTTACACCTTTGATGCTGGTCCAACCATCATCACTGTGCCGTTCTTATTAGAGGAGTTGTGGGCACTGGCTGGGCGAAAGCTGACTTACGAAGTAGATCTGCGTCTGATAGATCCCTTTTACCGGGTACGCTTCGCAGATGGGGACCACTTCGATTACAGCGGCGACCCCGAGCGCATGCGCGCCGAGGTGCTGCGGATCGATCCGACGGCAGGGCCAGGCTACACCGCATTCATGGAAGAGGCAGACACTTGCTACCAGCTGGGTTTTGAATCCCTCGGGTGCCATGCTTTTGATAGCACAGGCGACTTGCTGAAAGCCATTCCCTCGATGGTCCGCATGAAAGGTTGGCGCAGCTTGCATGCCATGGTGGCCAGCCATCTGAAGCACCCCAAACTGCGCCAGGCCATGAGTCTGCAGTCGCTGCTGATTGGCGGCAATCCGTTTTCTGTCACCTGCGTGTACTCGCTCATTAACGCCTTGGAGCGGCGTTATGGCGTGCACTGGGCCATGGGCGGCACAGGAACTTTGGTCAACGGCTTGGTTGATTTGCTAGAGGGCATGGGGGGCAGTTTGCGAACTGGCGCTGAAGTGCGCCGCATCGAAGTTACCGGCGGCCGCGCCACGGGCGTGACACTGGCCAATGGTGAGACATTGCCCGCCGATATTGTGGTTTGCAATGCGGATACCGCTTGGACTTACAAGAACCTGATCGACGCCAAACACCGCAAGGTCTGGAGCAATGCCAAAGTTGAGGCTGGCAAATATTCGATGAGTTTGTTCGTTTGGTACTTTGGCACCAACAAGCGGTACGAAGATGTGCCGCACCACATGATGTTGCTCGGGCCACGTTACGAGGGCTTGCTGAAAGACATTTTCAAGCGCCACCACCTGGCTGATGATTTCAGCCTCTACTTGCACCGCCCCACAGCGACCGACCCGGCCATGGCACCTGCTGGTTGCGATACGTTTTATGTGCTGTCACCGGTCCCCCACCTGCAAAGCGGCACCAACTGGGCTGAGCAAGCTGAGCCCTACCGATTGGCCATTGCCGAGGCACTGGAGAAAACCGTGCTGCCAGGGCTTCGCGAACATTTGACCGTTTCTTTTATGACGACACCGCAAGACTTTCAGGATAATTTGTTGTCTTACAAAGGCGCAGCATTCGGTCTAGAGCCACTGCTTCTCCAAAGCGCATGGTTTAGGCCGCACAACAGAAGCGAAGATGTCAAAGACCTGTTCATGGTGGGTGCCAGCACACACCCTGGCGCGGGTATTCCAGGTGTATTGATGTCAGCCAAAGCGCTGGAAACCGTGCTGCCGGATTTGTCCACTTTCAGGCGATCAACGGGATGATTTCTTATGGTTTGTTCTTTGACCAGACCCTGGCCGTCGCTCAGCGATTGCTGCTGGAGCATTGGCGACAACGCCGCGGCTTGATTTTTTGGGCGGTTTTTCCGGCGGCCATGATGCTGCTGTTTGGTTTGGTCTATGCGCACAACGCCAATATGCGCGCAGGCTTAGATGCCGCTGCGGCCGGCATTCTGATAGGGGCAGCACTTTTCTTTAGCTGTCTGGGCGGAACGGTCTCCATCATCGCCGCAGAGCGCGAACGCCGCACGCTGCGCCGCCTGCTGGCTTCACCACTGTACCCAGCGGCTTACTTTTTAGGTGTGGTGCTTGCACAGTTGGTATTGGCAAGCTTGCAAGTGGTCATGCTCTACAGCATCGCCTGGTTCATTGGCGCGAAATACGACGGCAGTTTGTTGTTGGGCGGCTTGATTTTGCTGCTGTCTGTTTTTGCCTACGTCGGCATGGGCTTCTTTTTGGGCGCTCGTTTTGCACGGCGCAGTGAAGAGGTGGTAGTGGCTTTGTCGGCTATAGGTGTGCCTTTGTTGGTGCTCGGTGGTACTTTTTTCCCACTGGAAATCATGCCGGCTGCCATGCAGGCTGTGGCGCAGCTAAACCCCATGCTGCATATGAATCAGGCTTTCAAAGGCGTGGCTGCATACAACTTAGGTATCGCCGAGCTGCGTTTCGAGCTTGTCTTTCTATTTGTATTCTGTGCCATCTCACTCGCTCTCGGCTTGAGATCCTATCGACATTTACTCATAGCAGATCAAAAA
>CAMDJU010000146.1 GCA_945900695.1 Bordetella parapertussis
AGGCGGTGGTGGGGTTGACCGCACCATCCCCCGGTTGGGTGGTGCTGGACCAGACCAAGGTGAGCTCTACCCTCACCATGGACAGCTACAACGGAGACACGACCAAGAAGCAGGCCAGTGGGTGGATGGCGCCCACGCTGAGTGTGGACTTGGAGAAGACCCAAGAGGTCAAGCTCGTGGGCGTGCTCGCCGGGGACGTCGATGGGTCTTGGGCGGGGTGATATCGAGCACCCGCTTGCGCATGGCGAGCATGGCCCGTGGGTTGGGCATCTGTCTGGGTTTGCTGCTTTGGGTCGGCAACCCAGCCCACGCGCTGCAAATCGATGTCAAACCCCTGAAGCTGCACACGGGGGTCGAGGTATCGGCCCTGCACTTGAGCGGGACCATGGTGGAAGGGGACGGCGAAAACCTAGAGGCCTTTTTGCGCCAGCCCAAGCTATTTCCAGCCAACACGCTGTGGCTGACGCTGGACGTGGAAGGGGGCTCGGTGCGCGAAGCCTTGCGCATGGCCCGCAGCCTGCGCCAATGGGGCTTTGTCAGCCATGTGCCCGCCCAAGCCAAATGCTTGAGTGCCTGTATTTTTTTGTATGCCGCAGGTTTGTTGCGCATCCCAGCCCTGGACGACAAACAAAACATCGTCAGCAACATCGGCATCCACCGGGCCTTTATTTCACCCAAATACCTGGCCACGCTCACCTTGGGTGATGCCGAAAAAATGACCAAGTCGATCCATCAATCCATTGAACGGTCCTTTGCCGAATTCGACCTGCCCATGGCCTTGTACCAAGTGGCCATGCAAACGCCATCCAACGAGATGCACTGGCTCAGCGCCGCAGAAATCAACAGCATCGGGACTTATCCGACCTGGTTTGATGAGTACGTCTTGGCCCAATGCGAGGCTTTGACGACCATCGAAGCCAACAAGCAAAGCCCCGCTTATGCCCAACAAAAATCCAGTTGTGCCGCGCGCTTGATCCAAGCCCACCGTCAAAAAATCAAAGCGCCTTGAGCATTTAGCGGTTCAGCAGCACCGACGCATTGATCTGCTCCATCACACCTGCGTGGGATTCGCCACACAGCAGCTTGAGCTTCACCATGGACAGCACCCACTGGTAGCGCGCTTGCAGCAGGTCGCGGCGCGCCTCGGCCTCGCGCTGCATGGCATTGAGCCGATCGGTCTGGGTGCGCGTACCCGCCAATATCCCTTTGGTGTACGACACCACCAACTGTGCGGCCGAGGCCAGTGCCACCTGCAAGGCCTGGATGCGCTCTTGGCTGTCTTGCAGGTTGATGAGCTCTTTCTCCACCTTGAGCGTCAAATCATTTTGGGCCATTTGCAGGTTTTGCTGCTCTTTGGCCAGGTTGGCGATGGCTTGGCGCACCGATGAACTGACTGCACCGCCCGCATACAAGGGGATGTTGAGTTGCACCCCCACTTGGTTGGTGTAGTAATCGGTGAAGGGGAACTGGGTGTTTTCACTTTTGCTGATGGAGCGCTGCGCCACCAAGTCCAAGGTGGGCCAATGCCCCGCTTGGTTTTTGCGCACCTCCAACTCTGCTGTTTCCAACTTCACTTTGGCCAGTTGAATTTCAGGGTTGTGGGTCAAGGCTTGAACCACCCTGTCAGGGCTATCACCCGTGTCAGATGACCAGGGCAAGTCCGCCCGCAGCGCGGCCGATGGGGTGACCTTTTCGCCCACCAACATGGCCAACTGGCGCTGGGTGTAGGCCAGGTTTTGCTTGGCCATCAGCCATTGGGCACGGGCCTGGTCGGCGCGGGCTTGGGCCTCGTCCACATCGGTGCGGGTGCCTTGGCCCGACTCAAAAATGCGCCGGGCAGCACGCAACTGCTGCTGCGCCGCGTCCCATGTGGCTTGCAATTGCGCAAATGTGTCCACCGCATACAAAGCGTCAAAGTAGGCATTGGTCACCCGCAAAACCAAGTCGGCACCGGCTTTTTCTTCGATGAACACCAAGGACTTTTGCTGCACGCTGGCCTGCTGCAATTGCGCAAACTGGGGTTTGCGGTAAAGGGCTTGGCGCACCACGATCGAGTTGTTCAAACTCAAATAATCGAGTTGGCTGCTCACCTCGCCATCGACCTTGGTCAAGTTGACCGAGTTGCGGCTGGCATTGAGCCCCACATTGGGCAGCAGCTGCGCCAGGGCTTGCGGATAGACCTCGGCCAAGGCGATGATGTCTTGACGGGCGGCTTGGTACTGCGGGTCGTTGCGCAAGGCTTTTTCATACACCTGTTTCAAGTCCATGGCCTGCGCAGCAACGCTGGCCATACCGGCCACAGCGAGCAGCCCAGTGAACAAAAAAGTTAGGGGGCGCATGTGCATCACTCTTCCTTCATCGACTGCGCCAATCGGCGCACGATGGGGTAAGTCAGGTAAGTGAAAAAAGAACGCTCGCCGGTTTTGATCAACACCTCGGCGAGCATGCCGGGTTGTATTTCGCGCTGCCCCAGCACCTTCAAACCCTCGGGGGTGATGTCCACCCGCGCCAAGTAATACGATTGCTTGGTGTCGGGGTCGCTCAACAAATCTTTGGACACCGACACCACACGCCCGCCCACGGTCAATTGCGGTGCGTGAGAGAAAGCCGAGAACCGGATGTCTGCGGCCTGGCCCGTTTTCAAGCGATCAATCACTTGCGGCGCCACGCGGGCCTCGACCAGCATTGGCGCATGGTTGGGGACGATGTCCATCAACTTTTGTCCAGGTGCCACCACCGCCCCCAGAGTCTGCACCACCAAACCCACCACTTGGCCAGTGGCCGGTGAGCGCAACTCGGTGCGCTCCAAATCTTTGGTCACGGCAAACAGCTTTTCAGCGTCGGCTTGCACCTCGCGGCGCACATCGGCCAATTGGGTGTCAACCTCTTTTTTGTACTCTTGCTGCACCGCTTGCAAGCGCTGGCCCACCTCTTCCACGCTGTGGCCCACCCGCTTCAAGTTGGCTTGGGCATCGGCCAAGATGCTGCCCACCTCGGCCAGGTTGCGCTCCAACTCCATTTGTCGGCTGCGCGGGGCGTAGCCCTCTTTGACCAAATCGCGGATGCCTCCCAACTCGTCGTTGAACAACTGCTGCTGTTGCAAGCGTTGTTCGATCACCAACACCAGGCCTCTTTTTTGCGCCTCCAAGCCCGCCAAGTTGGCATTCAACGCCGCCACATTGGCCTGCAAGGCCATTCGTCGCGATTTGAACAAATGCTGTTGCGTGTCCACGTGTTGGCGCACCAAGGGGTCGGCCATGCTTTTCACAATGTCGGCATGAAACTGCACACTGCCCGCGCCCGCTTGCTCAGACAGCAAACGCGATTCGGTGGAACGCATGGCCACATAGTGCTGGCGAATCGATTCAAAATTGGCCTTGGCCGTGGCCTGCTCGAGCACCATCAAGACCTGCCCTTCTTGCACCGCAGCACCCTCGCCCACCAGCACCTCTTTGACAATGCCGCCCTGCAGGTGTTGTACCGGTTTGCGCTTGGTGTCCAAGCTGACCAAGCCTTGCGCGGGGATGCCTTCGTCCAAGGGTGCGGCCAAAGCCCACACCAGCAGCGCCCCGAGCAACAAGGCCAAGGTCCAGCGACCCACACGGGCAGGCACAGCGCTGCTGGGGCTGGCGGGTACCGTGCTGCCCGATGGGCTGGGTTTGTCGTTGTGTGCGTTCAATTCAGGCCTCTTGGGTCATTTCATTGTCAGGTCACCACTTGCGCCACGCGCAAGGGGTTTTTTTCCAGGGTCACCCCACCCCCGTGCAAGCGCAGCGTTTGATCGACGCTGTGCAATATCTCGGGCCGATGCGAAATCAAAATCACCACGCTGCCTTGGGCTTTCAAAGCTTCAACGGCGCGGATCAAACACGCGTCTCCCCATTCATCCAAATTGGCATTGGGCTCGTCCAGCACCACCCAACGGGGTTTGCCATAGATCGCGCGTGCCAAACCAATCAATTGCCTTTGCCCACCCGACAAAAACTGCCCCGCTTCGCCGGCCGCTGTGTCATAACCGTTGGGCAAGCGCAAAATCATCTCATGGATGCCCGCTTGTTGTGCGGCTTCAATCACCCACGCATCATTGACACGGCCATGGCGCGCGATGTTGTCGGCCAAGCTGCCCTCGAGCAAGGCAATGTCTTGTGGCAAATAACCGATGCGGGCACCCAGGTGTTGCCGGTCCCAGTCCCACACCGACACCCCATCGCAAACAATCTGCCCGCTGCACAGCGCCTTCGGCCACAGGCCCAACAAGGCCTTGGCCAAGGTGCTTTTGCCAGAACCTGAGGGGCCCACCACGCCCGTCACCGTGCCCTGGGGAAATGTCAAATCCACACCCTTTAGCAAGGCTGTGCCGTTGGGCAAATTGAGCTGCAAGCGCCTGGTTTGGAGCTCGCCGTCCTTGTGATCACGGATGACATCGCCCGCTGGTTGCTGGCGGGCTTGTTGCAACAAGGCCTCCAGCCGCTGGGCCGACAGCCGGGTCATTAAAAAGCTGCTCCAGGTGCTGACCAACAAATCCAGTGGCTGCAAGGCCTTGGTCATCAACATGTTGGCGGCAATCATGGCGCCCGGGGTCAGCTCGCCTTGCACCACCAACCAAGCGCCCAGACCCAGGGTCACCGTTTGTTGGATGTTTTTCACATACTTGCTGAACGATGAAAACTGGGTTCCCGTGCTCTCCACACTGGACTGCGCCAAACCGTGCAGCGCAAACCGCTGCGACCAACGCTGGCGCAAAGCGGGCAACATGCCCATGGCATGGATGGTCTCCGCGTTGCGCAAATTGGCCATGTACTCGCCCAGGGCTTGGCGCGAGGCTTCACCCGCGCGTTCAATGGGCTGTGCATTGGCGCGGTGGCCCCACCAAGACACAAGCAAAGAAACCACACAAAAGACCAAGCCCGCCAAACCCAAGTAGGGGTGCAGCAAGAACATCACCGCCACATAAATCGGAAACCACGGCAGGTCAAAAAACACAAAGATGCCTTGGCCCGTGACAAACTGGCGCAGCTGGTTGAGATCGGTCAAGGCTTGTTGCGGCTGGTTGGTGGGGTGGTTCAGTTCGGCCTGCAAATTGGCGGCAAACACCGGGCTGGCCAAGCGCTCGTCCATGGCCATGCCGACTTTCACCAAGTGGCCGGTGCGCCAGTTTTCCAGCACCGCCACCAGGACCAGCGCCACCACCAACATCGCGGTGAACACCACCAGGGTCAAGGCGTTTTGGCTCACCATCACCCGGTCGTAAATTTGCAGCATGTACAGGCTGGGGAAGATCATCAAGGCATTGATGCCCATGCTGACAGCCACGCCCATGGCCAAAAGCGGGCCCATGCATTTGAGGTGTGACCACAAGGCAGACCGCATCATGGCTTGCCCGCCTGTTGCTGTTGGGCATAGGCTTTTTGCAAGGCGGCGATGACTTGGTCGCGCTCGCCAAAGGCCTGCATCACCCCATCGCGCACCACCACCATGTGGGTGGCCATTTGCAACACCGATTGGCGGTGACTGATGACCACGGTGGTGGTCTGGCGCTGTTTGAGTTGCGCCAAGCAGGCCATCAACGCCTTTTCACCTTCTTCGTCCAAATGTGAATTGGGCTCATCAAGCACCACCAAACGCGGGTTGCCGTAAATCGCACGGGCCAAACCGATGCGTTGGCGCATGCCGCCGGACACATGGGCCCCCGCCACGCCCAGTGGTTGGTCCAGCCCCAAAGGCCAGCTGCTGACCCAAGGGCCCAGGCCCACCAGCTCTACGGCTTGGCGCAGCAAGTCTTCATCCACCGGGCCAAAGCGGGTGATGTTTTGCGCCACCGTGCCATCCAGCAATTCGATGTTTTGCGGCAAATACCCCATGTGCGGCCCCAAGGCCTGCTTGTCCCAGGTGTAGAGGTCGGCACTGTCGAGCCGCACCTTGCCTTGGCTGGCGGGCAAGATGCCCACCAACAAACGCGCGATCGTGGTTTTGCCTGCACCTGACGGGCCCATCACCACCGCCAGCATGCCGGGCTGCAAGTCGATTTGCAAATTGCGAATCAGAAATTGCGATGCCCCTGGCAAACCGTAGCTCACCTGCTCCACCCGCAAATTCCCCTGGGGTGCAGGCAAGCTCAAACTGGGTTTTTTGGGCGTTTCAGTGGCCAAGGTTTTTTCCAGCTTGCGCCACAACAAACGCATTTGCATGATTTGCCGCCACTGCATGACCACTTGGCTCAATGGCGATATGGCCCGTCCCCCCAGCACCGAGGCCACGATCATCATGGAGCCCGAGGCCGACATCTGCCCATTCAGCGTCAGCCAGCAGCCCAAACCCAGTAGCAAAGAGCTTTGCAGCGTTTGCACGCATTTGGAAAACGCCACACCCCGCCCAGCATGCACGGATGCGTCGGCCTGCATCTGCAAATACGCTTGGTGGTGGGTTTGCCAACGCTGCGCCATGGCGTGACCCATGCCCATGGCCTGCACCACCACCGCGCTGCGCAAACCATTGCCCGCCGCTTGTTGGGCTTGGTACAAATGGGTGTTGGCTTGGGCCAGTGGCAAGCGGCTGTTGCGGTCGGTGAGCACCGCAGAGGCAGCGATCAACACCGCCGCTAAAAGCGTGGTGGCGGCCAGCCAAGGGTGAATGGCCAGCAACACAAACAACACCAACAGCGCAAACGGCGTGTCCAAGATCGCCACCATGGTCGACGAGCCCGCAAACGAGCGCAAGCTGGCCAAGTCTTGCAAGCTGGCCAAGTCTGCTGAGGGGGTGCGCGCCAATTGCGCCGCAAAGTAGCGGTCATGCAGGGTGGGTGCCCAATCGGCCTCGGCTTGGCGGCCGATGCCAAACAGCATTTCGCTGCGCACCCAGTCAATGACCGACAAGGCCGCATACACCACCACCGCCAGCGCCGTCAACGACAACAAGGTGTTGACGCTGCTGCTGTTGAGCACCCGGTC
>CAMDJU010000147.1 GCA_945900695.1 Bordetella parapertussis
GGATTCTGGTCTGCGTGGTCTGGGCGGGGCTGGGTTTCCGTTGGGGCGCAAATGGCGCATCGTGCGCGATCAACCCGGGCCGCGTTATCTGGCCGTCAACATCGACGAAGGCGAGCCTGGCACCTTCAAAGACCGCTTTTATTTGGAGCGCGACCCGCACCGTTTTTTGGAGGGGATGCTCCTGGCGGCAACGGTGGTGGGTTGCGAGCGTGTCTATATCTACCTGCGCGACGAATACCACGGGTGTCGGGCCACTTTGACCCAGGCCCTGGCCGAGTTGCATGAACAACCCCCATGCCCATTGCCGCATATTGAATTGCGTCGTGGCGCTGGTGCCTACATTTGTGGTGAAGAGTCGGCCATGCTCGAGAGCATCGAGGGACGCCGGGGCGAGCCGCGCTTGCGCCCGCCCTACATCGCTGAAAAAGGTTTGTGGGGCCGGCCCACCTTGGCCCACAACTTTGAAACGCTTTATTGGGTGCGCGAGATTGCCGAGCGCGGTGCGGCGCACTTCGCCCAACAAGGCCGACATGGGCGCACAGGTTGGCGCTCGTTCAGCGTGAGCGGGCGCGTGCGTGAGCCCGGCGTCAAGCTCGCACCTGCAGGCATCACATTGCAGGCGTTGATCGACGAACACTGTGGCGGCATGGCCCCTGGCCACAGCTTGTATGCGTATCTGCCGGGCGGTGCATCGGGTGGTATTTTGCCGGCGCGTTTGGCCGATGTGCCACTGGACTTTGACACCTTGCAAGCCCATGGTTGTTTCATTGGGTCGGCCGCCATCGTGGTCTTGGGCCACCAAGACCGGGCCCGCGATGCGGCCTTGAACGTGATGCAGTTTTTTGCCGAAGAGAGCTGTGGCCAATGCACGCCTTGTCGGGTAGGCACTGAAAAGGCGGCCGCTTTGATGCAAGCCCCTGTGTGGGATGCCCACACCTTGCAAGACCTGGCGCAGGTGATGGGTGACGCGTCCATTTGTGGCTTGGGCCAAGCCGCGCCCAACCCCATTGCCTGTGTGTTGCGTTATTTCCCGCACGAGGTGGGCGTGGGCCCAGAGTTGACCCCATGAGCCAGACCATCGACTTCCACCTCAACGGCCTGCCGGTGCAAGCCCTTGCAGGCGAAACCTTGTGGGAGGTGGCCCAACGCCAAGGTTTGGACATTCCCCATTTGTGCCACAAGCCAGGCTACCGGCCCGACGGCAACTGCCGCGCCTGCGTGGTGGAAGTGGACGGCGAGCGCACTTTGGCAGCGAGTTGCTGTCGCACGCCCCAAGCGGGCATGGTGGTGCACACCGACAGCGAACGGGCGCAGAAAAGCCGCGCCTTGGTGATGGAATTGCTGCTGGCGGACAGACCTGACAGCGGTGCGCAATGGGTCGACGGCGAAGCCCGTTTGCCCCATGGTGAACTCAGCCAGTGGGCCAAAGTGATGGGCGTGAATGTTCGGCCATCCTTGCAAGCTTTGCGCAGCGAGGCCTCGACAGACACCGCTGGCCAGACATGGCGCGATGATTCGCACCCGGCGATGGCCGTGGATTTATCGGCCTGCATCCAGTGCGACCGCTGTGTCCGTGCCTGTGGAGAGGTGCAGGTCAACCAAGTCATTGGCGTGCAAGGGCGCGGCAGCGCATCGCGCATTGTGTTTGACTTGGCCGACCCCATGGGCGAGAGCACCTGTGTGGCCTGTGGCGAATGCGTTCAAGCCTGTCCCACAGGGGCTCTGAGCGCCAAGACCCAGTTGGGTGACCAACAGGTGGACCGCCAAGTGGACTCGGTGTGTCCGTTTTGCGGTGTGGGTTGTTTGCTCACCTACCACGTCAAAGACGAGCGCATTGTCAAGGTGCAAGGCCGTGCTGGGCCTGCCAATGAGGAACGGCTGTGCGTCAAAGGCCGCTTTGGTTTTGACTACGCCCACCACCCCGACCGCTTGACCACGCCTTGGGTGCGCAAACCTGGGGTGCCCAAGTCGCTCGACCTCAACCGCGACCCATCGCGCTGGGCCGAGGTGTTCAGGCCGGCCACTTGGCACGAGGCTTTGGACGTAGCAGCCCAAGGTTTGATGCGCTTGCGCGGCCAATATGGGCCCAAAAGCCTGGCCGGTTTTGGTTCGGCCAAGGGCAGCAACGAAGAGGCCTACTTGTTTCAAAAATTGGTGCGCACAGGCTTTGGCAGCAACAACGTCGACCACTGCACCCGGCTGTGCCACGCCTCCAGCGTGGCGGCATTGCTCGAGGGGGTGGGATCGGGGGCGGTGAGCAACCCGGTGCGCGATGTGGCGCACGCCGAGTTGATCGTGGTCATTGGCGCCAACCCCAGCGCCAACCACCCGGTGGCGGCCACCTGGATCAAAAACGCGGTGGAGCGGGGCGCACGCTTGGTGCTGATGGACCCGCGCCGCACCGACTTGGCGCGGCATGCGTGGCGCCATGTGGCGTTCAAACCCGATACCGATGTGGCTTTGCTCAATGCCCTGATCCACATCATCATCACCGAGGGCTGGGTGAACCAGGCCTTTGTGCAAGCGCGCACGCGCGACTATGAGGCGCTGAGATTGCACGTGCAGGCCTTCACCCCTGAGCGCATGGCGCCCATTTGCGGCATCGATACCGACACCTTGCGCGAAGTGGCCCATGCCTATGCCCATTCACCCGCGGCCATGGTGCTGTGGGGCATGGGCGTGAGCCAGCATGTGCATGGCACCGACAACGTGCGCTGCCTGATTGCCTTGGCCAGCATCACCGGCCAGATCGGCCGACCCGGCACCGGGCTGCACCCTTTGCGCGGCCAAAACAATGTGCAAGGGGCCAGTGATGCAGGCCTCATCCCCATGATGCTGCCCAATTACCAACGGGTCAGCGACCCCCAAGCCTTGCAATGGTTTGAAAACTTTTGGGGCCAGCCACTCGATGCCCAACCGGGCTATACCGTGGTGGAGATCATGGACAAAGCCCTCGCCGATGACACCGATCCCCACAAGGTTCGGGGCATGTACATCATGGGCGAGAACCCGGCCATGAGCGACCCCGATTTGAACCACGCCCGCGCCGCATTGGCAGCCCTCAATCATTTGGTGGTGCAAGACATTTTTTTGACCGAGACCGCATGGCTGGCCGATGTGGTTTTGCCCGCCAGCGCCTGGCCCGAAAAAATGGGCACCGTGACCAACACCGATCGCATGGTGCAAATGGGCCGACCCGCCTTGTCACCCCCTGGACAGGCCCAATTGGACCTGTGGATCACCCAACAATTGGCCCAGCGCATGGGCTTGCACTGGCATTACCCCGGTGACCATGCCGGTGTGGCTGCGGTGTATGAAGAGATGCGCCAAGCCATGCATGGCGTGATTGCGGGTATTTCTTGGCAACGCGTGTCGGATGCGTCCAGTGTCACCTACCCGTGTTTGAGCGATCAAGACCCGGGCCAAGCCATGGTGTTTACACACGACTTTCCCACGGCCGATGGGCGGGTCCAATTGGTACCGGCCGACCTGATCTCGGCCAATGAGTTGCCAGATGCCGAGCACCCGTTTGTGCTCATCACGGGGCGCCAACTGGAACATTGGCACACCGGCAGCATGACGCGCCGCTCGCAAGTGCTGGACGCGATTGAACCCGAAGCCAGTTTGTTGATGTGCAGCGCAGATATGCACCGCGTGGGGGTTCAAGCTGGGGACATGGTGCGCGTGAGCTCACGCCGAGGTGAATTGCAGGTGCGTGTTCGCCAAGACGAGGGCACGCCCAAGGGAACGGTATTTTTGCCTTTTGCCTACCGCGAGGCGGCGGCCAATTTGCTCACCAACGCCGCCCTGGACCCGGTGGGCAAAATCCCCGAATTGAAGTTTTGTGCGGTGCAAGTTTTGGCCCTGCCAGCCCTGGCGCCTGTGAACTTGACGGGATGATCGCCATGACCCCCCTCACCACCAGCGTTTTGATGCGCCGCGAGCGCGTGCCTGGCGACATGGCCAAGTGGCAAGCTTGGCGCTGGGTGTTGCACGATGTGGTGCTGCAAGACCCCAGCCACAGTGGTCCTGCACGCTTGCTGCGCGACAGCGACGACGTGCAAATTTGGCTTCACACAGGTTTTGAGGTGGGCTTGTTCCGAGATGATGCCGAAGGCTATTACCTCAACGCCACCTCGCCCCAGCCCTGTTGGTTTGTGTTGTGGCGCATGGAAGAAGAGGCCGCATTGGCGCAAGAACCAGTGGCCGTGCCTGTGATGGTCAGTTTGAGTTACCACGATGCGGGGCGCTGGCTCGATGCCCAAGAGAGCGTGGACCAAGTGCCTGCGCCGCATGAAGTGCTGGCTTGGATGAGCGAATTTGCCCAAACCCATTGGGTGGCTGAGGGCAAAAAACGCCAACGCCCGGAAAGCTTTCGCGGGCTGCAAGACCGCTTTGGCAACCCTGCCTCGATCACCACCGACAAAAACCGCAAGCTTTGACTCCTGGCTTCAGGCCTTAATATCTCACCATGGCTGAAGACGGTTTTTTGCAGCGCTGGTCACGGCGAAAATCATCGCAAGGGGTCAGCGCGCCCGATGGTCCCCCAAAGACCCATCCGGCTCCACCGCCTCTAGCCACCCCGTCCATCGGCCGTGCGCAAACCCCAGACGCTTTGATTTCAAAAAGGGGGCAACAACCGCTCAACACGCCGACCTCGGCGCTTGCGCCCGCCCCAGAGAGGGCGCATCCCATTGAGCCCCACACCGATCCTCAGCCAGCCCCCAGCCTGGCGGACACACAAGCACTCACGCCGGCGTCAGATTTTCGACCTTTCATGGGCCAGGGTGTGGCCCCCGAAGTGAAAAACGCCGCGATGAAAAAACTTTTTGCCGACCCACACTTCAATGTGATGGACCGGATGGACATCTACATCGACGATTACAGCCAAGCCGACCCATTGCCCCTGGCCATGCTGCGGCAAATGAATGGGGCTAAGTTTCTGAATCTGTTCGAAGACGAAGACGAAGACAAAGACAAAGACCAAGCTGCATTGGCGTCTGCGCCTGCCGAAGGCGCTATTACAACGTCTTTGTCGCCTGTGTCTGACAGCGTGGCAGTGCCCGAAACTGCGCACACACCGACCATCGAAGCGCCATCCAGTGCCCAGGCACCAGTTGTTCCTGACGAGGCTGAGGCCTCGGGTGCCAGCCCCCAGCACACGCTTGACGCCAGCTTGTCCGCCACCACCCTGCCAGCACCCAAGGCCTAGGTCCACGGGGGGCCAAGCCACAGTCATGCACAATCCGCCGCCATGACCACCCTGATCTGCGACTGCAACCAGACCATGCCCTTGGACGCCAAGGCGCTGGGTCAAAGCCTCAATGAGACGCTGCATGTGCACAGCAGTTTGTGTCGGCGCGAAGCCGCTGGCTTTTTGAATGCCCTCAAAGGCGGCGAATCGGTGGTGGTGGCTTGCACCCAAGAGAAGCGATTGTTTGAAGACTTGGCGCAGCAAGCGCGCGATGCAAACGCCGCCTTGCCCTGGGTTCCGGTGAAGTTTGTCAACATCCGTGAGACGGCGGGCTGGGGGCGTGAGTCGCCCCAGGCCATGCCCAAAATCGCCGCTTTGCTGGCCCAGGCCCAGATGCCGGACGCCGAACCGGTGCCCACGGTCACCTACAAAAGTGCGGGCCGTTTGCTCATCGTGGCCGAGTTGGGCCGCGCCCAAGCCTTGGCCGATGCGTTGGGCGACGGGCTGGACATCACCTTGATGGCCGACGGGGTGGCCAGCGGCATGCCGGCCCAAGAGCGGCGCTACCCGGTCATCGCGGGCGAGTGGCTGGGCCTGAGTGGCTGGTTGGGCGCTTTCAACCTGCAATGGCGGCGCAGCAACCCCATCGACTTGGACCTGTGCACCCGCTGCAATGCCTGCGTCGCTGCTTGCCCAGAGCAAGCCATTGGCTTGGACTACCAGATCAATATGTCGGCCTGTCAATCGCACCGCGATTGCGTCAAAGCCTGTGGTGTGGCCGGTGCGATTGATTTTCAACGCGAGCCCAGCACCGAAAGCGCTGAGTTCGACATGGTGCTGGATTTGCGCAGCGCCTCGGCCTTTGACCGCCATGCCCTGCCCCAAGGTTATTTCCGCCAAGACGACATGGCCACCTTGCTGCGCTTGCGCGAGATGGTGGGCGAGTTTGAAAAGCCCAAATTCTTTCAATACAAGGCCTCGATTTGCGCCCACAGCCGCAACACCCAAATTGGTTGCAACGCCTGTGTGGATGTGTGCTCGGCCCAGGCCATTTCATCGGAACCCGCGCGCCAACAAATCAAGGTCAACCCCCATTTGTGTGTGGGTTGCGGGGCTTGCACCACGGTGTGTCCCACGGGTGCTTTGAGCTATGCCTACCCCCAAGCCAGCGCCTTGGGGGTGACTGCCAAAACCTTGCTCAGCACCTATGCCCGTGCCGGGGGCAAAGACGCGGTATTGCTGTTGCACAGCCAAGGCAAAGGTCAGGCCATGGTCAACGAGCTGGGCCGCGCAGCACAACTTCAGCGTGCCCATGGTTTTCCGTCCCGGATCATCCCCATGTCGGTGTGGCACACCGTCAGTGTGGGCGCAGATGTGTGGTTGTCCATGTTGGCTTTTGGTGCCGCCCAAGTGGTGGTGTTGGCCACCGACGAAGAGGCGCCGCAATACGCCCAAGCGGTGCAAGAGCAAATGGCCCAAGTGCAAGCCGTGTTGCATGGCTTGGGTTACCCGGGCCAACACCTCACCTGGTTAAAGGCGGACAGCGCAAACGCCATGGACGCCCAACTCCAGGCCTTGCCGGCAGCGCCCGTTCGTGCAGGACCGCTGGCCAAATTTGCCCTGACCAGCGACAAGCGCAGCAGCTTGGCGTTGGCACTGGACCATTGGATGACCCATGCGCCCGCCGCGCAGACGTGGC
>CAMDJU010000148.1 GCA_945900695.1 Bordetella parapertussis
ATGCTCCTAAGGAAAAGTGATGGAAGGTTGAAAAAAAGTGATCAGTGCGCGTCGTGCGCCTGCCCGATATACACCAGTGTCAGCATCATGAAAATGAAGGCTTGCAAGGTGATGATCAGAATGTGGAAGATGGCCCAGATGGAGCCCGCGATGATGTGCCCCACGGGCAGCAACACGCCAGACAAAGAGGCCGCTGCTGCACCACCCATCAAGGCGATGAGCATGAACACCAATTCGCCGGCATACATGTTGCCAAACAGCCGCATGCCGTGACTAACGGTTTTGGCCGCGAACTCGATCATCTGCATCACAAAGTTGATGGGCCACAAGATAAAGTGGTTGCCAAAAGGGGCCGTGAACAACTCGTGCAACCAGCCGCCGGCACCTTTGATCTTGATGTTGTAATAAATGCAAACCAGCAACACAGAACAAGACAAACCCAAAGTCGTCGACAAATCGGCCGAGGGGACAACCCGGAGGTAAGCATGGTGGGGGTCATGACCGCCCATTTCGTAATACTTGGCCCACAACCAGGGCAGCAAATCCACGGGCAACAAATCCATGGCGTTCATCAGGAAAATCCAAACAAACACGGTCAGGGCCAAGGGCGCCACCAACTTGCGGCTTTCAGCGTTGTGAATGATGCCTTTGGCCTGGCTGTCAACCATCTCCAGCAATATTTCAACCGCCGCTTGGAATCGCCCCGGCACACCAGAATGGGCCACCCGGGCAGCACGCCACAAAACAAAGCAGCCGACAACACCCAACAAAACTGACCAAAAAATTGAATCTATGTTGTAAACAGAAAAGTCAATGATCCCCGACATCGGCTTGTTTTGCAGATGGGCCAAATGGTGGCCAATGTATTCACCGGCAGTGGGGGCGTGATCAACAGACATTTTTCAGCTCTTTAAATCCTGGGTCAAAGGCGTCGGCCTCCAAGCCAACGCCAACAAATAAACTTTCATCGTCACCACCAAGCCCGCCAACAAGGCAGGCCAACTCAAATCCTCAACCACCTGGGGTGCCAGCAACAAAGCCAACACGGTGAGGACGACTTTCACGCCCTCCCACACCAAGAGCCCTGCTGCCGCTGTCAGTGGATTGACCGTGGTCAAGCGAGAGGTCAGCCCCCGTGCAAACAATGCAGCCGGGATAAAAACCGCTGCGGATCCGTAAAAAACAGACACCGACAAACTGACCCGTCCTGACCACCCACCCACCAGCGCAGCCAACACCACGCCCACTGCAACTTGCCAAAACACCACTCGCCAAACCGACAAAGCGGGGTTTTGTTGGCGCCACTTGGCGGCCTGTTCGGCCGTCAACGGCTGAAAACTCTCTTCGTCGCCTTCAGCAGTTGCAGCATCGCTTGTTTTGCCGGACTCTATTCTGGTCGTGTTTTTTGACATCCAGGTTACATCCGGCAATTTTCACAAAGTTGCGCATTCTAGGCTAAAAAGATCCCGACCTTTTGCTCCGTAAGGAATAGAAGCGGATAATTCAGCCATGAATACTTCGAACACCCTGCCCAACACCCCATGCCACCTCAACGGGCTGACCTTGCCACTCAACGAAGCCAATGTCAGTGTGCTGGATCGGGGGTTTATTTTTGGCGACGGCATTTACGAGGTGGCGCCGGTTTACCAAGGGAACTTGTTTCGTTTTGAGCAACACATGGCGCGCATGGCGCGCTCTTTGGCCGAGTTGCGCATTCCCAACCCACACACCGAACCAGGCTGGCGCGCACTCATCCAAGACTTGCTGCAACAACATGCCCAAAGCCTCGGGCAATCTGTCAACGATTTAAATCAAATTGTTTACATCCAAATCACTCGTGGCGTGGCACCGCGTGACCATGCCATGCCGGCTGGGCTCACCCCGACCGTGTTTGTGATGGTCAACGAAATGAAGCCCATTGCCACCAAAGACCGTGACAACGGTGTCGCCTGCATCAGCGCCGAAGACTTTCGCTGGGAGAAAGCCCACATTAAAAGCACCAGTTTGCTCGGTGCCGTGTTTTCGCGCCAAATCAGCGCCGATGTGGGGGCCCTGGAAACCGTCATGTTTCGACATGGTTTTTTGAGCGAAGCCGCTGCCAGCAATGTGTGGGTGGTGAAAAACGGCCAGGTTTTTGGCCCTCCAAAAAACCATTTGGTGCTGGAGGGCATTCGCTACGGCTTGATGGAAGAAATTTGCGCCCAACAAGGCATTTATTTCGCCCTGCGTCCCATTGCCCGGTCTGAGGTGTTTGAGGCTGACGAGTTGATGCTGAGTTCTGCGACCAAAGAGGTCTTGGCCATCACCACCTTGGACGGCCAAGCCGTGGGCCATGGCGCCACAGCCGGCAAACCTGGGCCTGTTTACCAACGGGTTTACCAGGCCTATCAAGCGGCCAAAAAAGCAGCGAGCTGAGCCATGGCTCAGCCACCCAGCCCCGGCGCCACAGGTGAACGCACCACCTTGATCGAGTTTCCATGTGATTTCCCGATCAAGGTCATGGGCATCAATGACCCTGGTTTTGTTCCCTCGCTGGTGGAGCTGGCACAACAATTCGACCCGCAGTTCAACCCCGACAGCATCACCTTGCGCGCCAGTCGACAAGGCACTTACCAAGGGGCCACGCTGACCGTTCGCGCCATCAACCAAGCCCAGTTGGATGGGCTTTACCGTTGCCTGACCCAGCACCCCCTGGTCAAAGTGGTGCTGTGAAAGCCCAGCTGGCAAAGGCTGAAGGCCATGGACCACAAAACAACCGCCCCACACCACATTGAAGTGCGCCAACTCGGCCGGGTGGAATACTTGCCCACCTGGCAAGCCATGCAAGATTTCACGGCCCAGCGCCACGCTGACACCACCGACCAAGTTTGGTTGTGTGAGCACCCGCCCGTGTTCACACAGGGCTTGGCGGGGCTGGAGCAGCACCTGTTGATGCCCGGCACCATCCCGGTGGTGCGCACCAACCGGGGGGGGCAAATCACCTACCACGGGCCCGGTCAAGTGGTGGCTTACACCTTGATCGACTTGAAACGCGCGGGCTACTTTGTCAAAGAGCTGGTTTATCGCATCGAAGAAGCGGTCATCAAAACGCTCTTGCACTTTGGACTGACCGGTCACCGGGTGGCCGGTGCCGCCGGTGTTTACCTGCGGCTCGATGACCCCAGCGGTCATGCTCGCCTGCCCCAGCGCCCACAAAAAATGCCTGCCGACGGAACGGCCTCAAGCCCAGACTTTGCGGGCTTGGGCAAGATCGCGGCGCTGGGCATCAAGGTCAGCCGCCACTGCAGTTACCACGGCGTGGCCTTGAATGTGGCGATGGACCTTTCCCCCTACCAGCGCATCAACCCTTGTGGCCATGTCGGGTTGCAAACCGTCGATCTTTCTACAATGGGCGAGCATGTGGACCCGGATGATGTGGCCCATGTATTGGGCCAAAAGCTCACCCTCCAACTTGCGCCCAAAACCTGAGCGATCCGCCATGAGCAACACCCGCCCCCCCGCCGTGCGCGAAGCACAAGGACAAGACAGCTACAACCCCCTGGCCAAGCAAAAGGCAGCGGCCAAGTTGTCGCGCATCCCGGTGAAGGTGGAACAAGGTGTGCCCGTGCTGAAAAAGCCCGATTGGATTCGGGTCAAAGCCGGCTCGCCCAGCACCCGCTTTTACGAAATCAAAGACATCTTGCGCAAGAACAACTTGGTCACGGTCTGCGAGGAGGCCTCTTGCCCCAACATCGGTGAGTGCTTTGGCAAGGGCACGGCCACCTTCATGATCATGGGCGACAAATGCACCCGCCGCTGCCCGTTTTGCGACGTGGGTCATGGCCGCCCAGACCCGCTGGATGCGCAAGAGCCCAGCAACTTGGCCAACACCATCGCGGCATTGAACCTGAAGTATGTGGTCATCACCAGCGTCGACCGCGACGACCTGCGCGATGGGGGCGCGGCCCACTTTGTTGCCTGCATTGAACACACGCGGGCGCGCTCGCCTCAAACCCAAATCGAGGTCTTGGTGCCCGACTTTCGCGGCCGCGACGACCGCGCCTTGGATATCCTCAAAGCCGCGCCTCCCGATGTGATGAACCACAACTTGGAAACCGTGCCACGCTTGTATGCCCAAGCGCGACCGGGCAGCGACTACCAGTTCAGCTTGAACCTGCTGAAAAAATTCAAATTGCTGTTTCCCCAGGTACCCACCAAAAGCGGGTTGATGGTGGGCCTGGGCGAAACCGACGAAGAGATTTTGGCGGTGATGCAAGACATGCGCGACCATTTGATTGACCGCATCACCATCGGCCAATACCTGGCCCCCAGCAGCAGCCATTTACCGGTGCGCCGCTACGTGCACCCAGACACTTTCAAAATGTTCGAAGCCAAAGCCTACGAGATGGGGTTTCAACACGCCGCCGTTGGCGCGATGGTGAGATCGAGTTACCACGCCGATCAACAGGCGCATGCGGCGGAAAACCACCACATTTAAGGTGCAGGGCAAAACGCATTGCCCCCTTTCGGCATGAGCTTACCGTCAACCCAAAGCCAGTAATTCCGCTGGGTTGTCGCTGGCCAACACCCGCTGCGCCCAAGGTTTTAAGCGCGAAGTGTCGCTGCGCAAAACGACTTGCTTGACCGCCAAAATTTGGGTCGGGTGCATGGAAAAGCTGCGCAAGCCCATGCCCAACAACAAACGGGTGAGGCTGGGGTCGCCCGCCATTTCGCCACACACGCTGATCGTCTTCTCCTGCGCCAACCCCTGGGCAATGGTGTTGGCCACCAAGTGCAAGATGGCCGGGTGCAAGGGGTCATATAAGTCAGCCACTTGCTCGTCGGCCCGGTCAATGGCCAGGGTGTATTGGATCAAATCATTGGTGCCGATGGACAAAAAGTCAAAGTAAGACAAAAACATGGGCACGGTCAAAGCGGCGGCTGGAATTTCAATCATCGCGCCGACTTTGAGCGGGCCATAGGCCACGCCCTGCCCATCGAGTTGCGCCCGCGCCCGCGCCAGCAAGGCCAGGGTTTGGCGAATTTCTTTGCCGTGCGCCAGCATGGGGATGAGCAAATGCACTTGGCCGTGCGCTGCCGCCCGCAAAATCGCCCGCAGCTGGGTCAAAAACATGGCCGGGTCGGCCAAGCTCCAGCGAATGGCCCGCAAACCCAGCGCCGGGTTGAGGTGGGTCGTTTCACGCACATTGCGGTCCAGCGGTTTATCAGCGCCAATATCGACGGTGCGAATGGTCACAGGCAAGCCCTGCATGCCTTCAACGGCACGCCTGTAGGCCAGGTATTGCTCTTCTTCACCGGGCAAATTGCCAGCACGCCCCATGAACAAAAATTCGCTGCGGAACAGGCCCACCCCCACCGCACCAGCGGCCAATGCAGCGGTGGCGTCTTCGGGCATTTCGATGTTGGCCAGCAGTTCAATTTTTTGGCCATCCAAGGTCAAGGCAGGCGTCAAGCGCAAGCGTGACAGGCGTTCGCGCTCCAAGCTGGCTTGGCGCTGCTTGAAGCCGTATTCGGCCAACACGATGGGCGACGGATCCACGATCATCACGCCGGCGTCGCCATCGATGATGACCCAATCGTCTTGTTTGACCCAATAGCTGGCATTGCGGGCACCCACCACCGCCGGAATGTCCAGGCTGCGCGCCACGATCGCGGTGTGCGAAGTTTTGCCACCCACATCGGTGACAAAGCCAGCAAACACACTTTGCTTGAATTGCAGCATGTCGGCCGGCGACAGGTCGTGGGCCACCAACACCAGGGGCACGTCTTCGGTGTCTTCCAGCAGCAAGTCTTGCTGGCGCTGGCTGCCCGGGCGGCGCACCGCTGGCTGCGGCACGCCAGTGGGAGCACCTTTGAGTTGGCGCAACACGCGCTCAACAACTTGCTCCAAGTCGGCCTTGCGCTCACGCAGGTACAGGTCTTCCATCTCGTCAAACTGGCGCGCCACCACGTCGAGTTGGCTGGTCAAAGCCCACTCCGCGTTGTAGAGGCGCTCGCTGATCCAATGGGCCACGCCCTCGGCCAGCAACTCATCTTGCAGCAGCATCAAATGCACATCGAGCAAGGCCGCCAATTCGGTGGGCGCGTCTTTGGGCAAAGCCAATTGCAAACGCTGCACCTCTTGAAACACCACTTCTTTGGCGCGTTTCAATCGATCAATTTCGCCATCCACTTGGTCGGGTTTGATGAAGTAATGGGCCACATCGACCCGACTGGACGCGACCAACACAGCGCGGCCAATGGCAATGCCCCGCGCGACGGCCAAGCCATGGATAGAGAAGGTCATCTCAAGACATCCCGGTCATGGGTGCGACGCACAGCCTGCCTAGCCATCACTCGCCTTCGCCAAATTTATCGGCCATCAGCGTCAACAAGGCCTGCATGGCCGCTTGCTCTTGATCACCCACGGTTTCCAGGGTCACTTGGCTGCCCACACCTGCGGCCAACATCATCACCCCCATGATGCTTTTGGCATTGACGCGGCGCTCACCCTTGGAGAGCCAAACTTCGCATGGGAAGCTGCCTGCAAGCTTGGTGAGCTTGGCCGAAGCACGCGCATGCAAGCCCAATTTGTTAACGATGGTGGTGTTTTCAATCATGGGTCTTCGTAACTAATAAAAAATCAAACAGGGGATGAAATTTCAACCACCCCCAAGGCGCCGCCCGTCATGGCGCGCTGCAGCAGGCCTTCCAGGGGTTCGTGTCGATAACAAACGCTGCGCAGCAGCATGGGCAAGTTGACGCCAGCAACGATCTTCGCTTTTCGGTCCCGCGCCCATTGTTGGGCCACATTGGCGGGGGTTGCACCCAGCACATCGGTGAGCACCAGCACATCGCCATCTGGAACCCCAGCCCACAATTGTTGTGC
>CAMDJU010000149.1 GCA_945900695.1 Bordetella parapertussis
CAAAACGTGTTGAGCATTCCGCAAAAAACCACCGGCCAAGCGCGTGAAACCTCGCTGGTGCAACTGGGCTTGAACTTCCCTGCAGACGCCAAGGTGATCAACGCCGACTTCAACCGCAACGATCCCATCACCTACAACAAAAGCACGGCCCTCACGGTGTACGACAAGGGTGGCAACGGCTACCTGGCCACGGTGTATTACGTCAAAACCCAAAACGCGTCGGCCAGCCAGCCCACCAACAAATGGCAGACCTTTGTCTACATTGGAGACGCCTTGGTGCAAGCTTCGCTGCAGCAGTCGACCGACAAGCTGGGCGAGAAACAATATGTGAACAAGTACGGCGAAATCAAGCCGGAAGGCGAGGTCAGTGACTTGCTGGTCAACGCCAAAACCAAAATGTTCTCGCTCAACCAATTGACCGATGTGCGCGACTCTGTGCCAGCGGCGGTCAGCGGTGCGAAGGTGGGCAGTTATTTCAAAACTGCCGATGACCCCCACGACTTCAACGGTTTATCGGCCAAGGACAAGGCCAGCTTGACCAAATTCATGCGCGTATCGGTCGATGGCTCGAACGCATTGGACTTGGACATGAGCTCGCTGGAGGGGGCCAGCCTCACGGGCTCTCAAATCGCCAGCAAGTTGACCAACGAGTTGAACAAACAATTTGGCGACCAGCGCTATTGGAACCTGACCAACGCCACCGCCGCAGAGCCCATTGTGCTGATGTACGGCGTGAACGACCAAGGTACGGCGCAAAACGAGTTGTCTCTGGATTTGAGCAAAACCACGCTCTATGAGACTGGGAAAAAATTAGAAGAGCTCACCACCGAAGAAGTGGTCGCCGCTTTGCAAAAAGAAATTAACGAGCAGGTGGTGACGGCCAATGCGGCCAATGCAGCCTTCAATCTCACCAAATCGCCCAGCGCCGCTGCCAAAACGGCCATTGATGCCATCACCGTGAGCTACGACGAAGCCTCGCGTGGTTTCAAGTTCAAGCAATTGGGCACGGCAGAAAGCGCGCAAAAAACCATTGCCATTCGCGCTACCACCAACAACAACGAGGTGTTGGGTTTGAGCACGGCGGCCACCACCTTGGACAGCACTGGCGGCTACGGCAGCTATGTGGGTGCCAACGGCAACTTCATCCGCCCCGCCACGCAACAGCGCTTTGGCCTGAAGGTCGAGTTTGACAGCGTCAAACAAACCTTCTCCATTTCTTCTGGTACCACGGGCGACGCCTCGACCATCAAGCTCGAAGTGCCCCAAACCTACGTGGACACCACGGTCACCAAGGTGACCGAAACAGCCACCTTGTCATTCCATCCCATGGCCACTGGCCAAAGCTTGACCGTCGGCGCTTTGACCTTCACGGCCACCAGCAACCTCTCTGGCGACGCTGTGGCCGCTGCTTTTGCCAGCTTGGCCAACAATGCAAACACCAAAGGCGGCATCACCGGCGGTACCTATTCAGGCGCTTTGTCGGGCTGGACTTCCGGCGCGGTAACGGGCAGCAGCGTGACTTTCACCAGCACCACCACAGAAATCGACGTGGAGGACATTGTGGTCAGCGGCTCAGCCCCGCCGCCTGCTATTGCAGTCACCCAGGGCGACAGCGGCATTAAGTTCTGGAGCGATTTGACCAAAGCCCAGCAAGAAACTTTGACCACAGCCGGTGTCATCCCTTCAGAGGGCCATGCCGGCACCTTGTTGGGTTTCAGCGTATCGGCCGAAGTGGTCACCAAACCCGATGCCATCCGTGGCGTGCCTTCAGGCCAAGCCGTGGTCACCGGCTCGCCCGTGACCATCAACGTGAACAACAACTTTGTGGTCGATGCGACCAACAACAAATTCGTGGTGGCGGTTGACGACGTCAAAGGCACTGTGGAGTTGCCCTTTGGCAGCACCTACACCTTGGACAGCTTCAAGGCCGAGCTGGAAAAACGCATCAACCAATTGGCCAACTCGGCGGGCAGCACGGTCAACGGTGTCAAAGTGGATTTCGACCGCAGTAAAGGCGCTTTCACTTTCAAAAGCGGCACCGCCACCTCCAACTCGTTTATCAAAGTGTCGGGCGCCACCACCTGGGGCTTGGCCAACATCGATGCGGGCCGTGGGTCCACCTCCACCTGGATCAAGCCCACCCAGTTCACCGAAGAAATGGACGGTGTGCCGGTGGCCAAGTACATCGACGAGTTTGGCCGCGAGACCAACAGTGCCGACGGCTTCACTGCCTTGCCCGAGTGGTCGCCCATTTACCTGGACAAAGGTGAGCTGACCTTCAACACAGGCGGTAACCTCATTTCCCCCAAAGCCGGCTCCCAGTTGGACACGGTTTACCTGGCAGACGGTAAGGGTGCTTTGACCATCAACATCGACTACTCCAAGTCGACCCAGTTTTCATCGCCCTATGCGGTGTTGTCACAGTCGCAAGACGGTGCCCCCGAGGGTGACTTGGTGGGTGTGAGCATTGGTGACGACGGTCTGGTCAATGCCAGTTATTCCAACGGCACGCAAAATTCTTTGGGCAAGGTGGTGTTGGTCAACTTCTCCAACCCCTCAGGTTTGCGCCAGATTGGTGACTCCAGCTACTACGCCAGCTCACAGTCGGGCAAGGCCAAGATCGGCGAAGCCGGTTCGGCCGGTTTCGGTACCGTGCGCTCAGGCGCCACAGAGCGTGCCAACGTGGACTTGACGCAAGAGTTGGTGGACTTGATCACCGCCCAGCGTAACTTCCAAGCCAGCGCCAAGGCCATTGAGACCAGCACCACGCTGACCCAGGCCATCATCCAAATTCGCGCTTGATCGCATTGACTGAGAGCCCCCCACCATGGACCGCCTAGCCTTCAACGCCGCTGCCACCATCAACGAGATGCGCATGGCCCGACAGCAGTTGTCGCACGAGATGGCCAATATGAACACCAATGGCTTCAAAAAAAGCTACGAGGTGGCTTTGATCGCCCACAAGGCGTCAGGGCAGGGCTTCGATTCACGCTTTCAACCATTGGCCGTGCCCACCGACTTGATCCAACTCCGACCTGGGCCCCTGATTGCCACCGGCCGTGAGCTCGATGTGCTGCTCAATGGCAATTCGGTCATGGGCGTGACCGCCGAAAACGGTGAGCTCGCCTTCACCCGCCGTGGTGACCTGCGTGTCAATACGAGTGGCGCCTTGGAAAACGGGTTGGGCCAATTGATCCGCAACGATGAAGGCGGCAACGTCACCATTCCAGCCGGTTTCATGGCCCGTATCGCTGACGACGGCACTGTGTTTGCCAATGACCCATCCCAACCGGGCGTGCCCCAGCAAGTGCCGGTGGGCCGTTTGCTGTTGCGCGACGCCAGCCAAACGCCGCTGCGCCGGCGCGAAGACGGTTTGTTCAAAGCTGACGGACAACCGTCAGGCACAGATTTTGCAAGTGGTACTGAGCCCGTCTCTTTGACAGTGCGTGCCTTGGAAGGCAGCAACGTCAATCCGATGGAGGCGATGGTCAAGATGATCGAACACAGCCGCGCATTTGAGCAGCAGGTGAAGATCATCAAGAACTCCACAGAAAACGATCAAGCAGGTGCAGCGATGATGAAGCTGGCCTGATGCAACGACCGGTCTGATGGCTGGTCATGAAGTGAAAGCACAGAGGTAAGCCATGGACGCATCATTGTGGGTATCGAAAACCGGGTTGGACGCGCAGCAAACGCGCATGAACGTCATCTCCAACAACTTGGCCAACGTCAATACCACGGGTTTCAAGCGCGACCGCGCTGTTTTTGAAGACTTGCTGTATCAAAACATCCGCCAAGCGGGCGGCCAAACCACGGCCATCACCCAATCGGCCACTGGCTTGATGCTGGGCACGGGTGTCAAGATCAATGCCACCGAAAAGCTCCACGCCCAGGGCAACCTGATCAACAGCCAAAACCCTTTGGATGTGGCCATCTTGGGTGACGGTTTTTTCCAAATTCAGCAGCAAGACGGCACCACGGCCTATACCCGTGACGGCGCGTTCAAGCTCTCATCCACGGGCCAGTTGGTCACCTCCGATGGCTTTTCGCTGCAACCGGTCATCACCATTCCCAACAACGCATCGAGCTTGACGATTGGTCGCGATGGTTCGGTGTCGGTTGAGTTGGTCGCCGGTGGCGGCCAGCAAGTCATTGGTCAGTTGCAAATTGCGCGCTTTGTCAATCCATCGGGCCTCAAACCTTTGGGCAGCAACTTGCTGGCCAACACCGCTGCCAGCGGTCAACCCCAGTTGCTGCAGCCCGGCGTCAATGGCGCGGGCATCCTCAACCAGGGTTCGTTGGAAGCCTCCAACGTCAACGTGGTGGAAGAAATGGTCAACATGATCGAAACCCAACGCGCCTACGAGATCAACTCCAAGTCGATCTCGGCGGTGGACAGCATGCTCAAGTTCTTGAATCAAAACATGTAAGGCCTGATCATGAAATACCTGATTTTGTTGGTTTGTATCTCCACCCTGCTGGGTGGTTGCGCCAATACCGACCTGACCCAAAAAACCCTGACCCATTCGCCCGACTTCGCACCGGTTTATCCGCTCGCCAGCGACGCCAACCGCATTCCCACGGGTGGCATTTATGGCAATCGCCAAAGCGACGCCTGGTTTGGTCGGGGGCGCAATTTCCAAGTCGGCGACATCATCACGGTGTTGCTCGATGAATCGACCCAAGCGGCACGCACGTCCAACACCGACTTGAGCCGCGAAGCCAAAAACACCGGCCTGCCCACGGGCTTGAACACCGAAATCGGCAAGATCAGCCCTTTTTTACAAGGCATTGACCTCAGCTCCTCCGGTCAGACCAGCAAAGGCAAAGGCGTGGCCGATCAAAAAGCCACCTTGAAAGGCTCTTTGGCCGTCACCGTGGTCGAGGTCTTGGCCAATGGCAACCTGATGGTGCGTGGCGAGAAAAAACTCGGCTTGGCCGAAGGCACCGAGGTCATCCAGGTCTCGGGCATCATCCGCCCGCAAGACGTGGGCCCCAACAGCACGGTGCAATCGCTGCGCTTGGCCAATGCCCAAATTGCCTACCGCGGCAATGGCGATGTGGCCAATGCCGCCAAGGCCGGTTGGGGCACCAGCGCTTTGCATCGCTTTTGGCCCTTTTGAGTTGACGTCTGGCTGAAAGCAATCCATGAAATTCAACACATTCCGACGTGGCCTGTGCCTGGCATTGGTGGGCGCCTTGTTGGCCACCCCTGCCGCTTGGGCCGATCGCGTCAAAGATCTCACCACGGTCGCCTCGCAGCGATCCAACCAATTGATCGGCTTTGGCTTGGTCGTGGGTTTGCAAGGCACGGGCGACGACGCCTCGGTGCCCTTCACCACCCAGAGCATGAAAGCCATGCTGTCGCAACTCGGTGTGCGCATCGATGGTCCCCTGTCTGACTTTGAGCAAGCCGCAGCGGCCAGCCGGGTCGACATCAAAAACGCCGCTGCCGTGCTGGTCACGGCGGACTTACCTGGTTTTGCCAAACCTGGCCAGCGCATCGATGTCAACGTGGCCTCGATTGGCAAGGCCAGCAGCCTTCGCGGGGGCAGTTTGATCCTCACCGCTTTGCGCGGTGTGGACGGTGAAATTTATGCCTTGGCCCAAGGCTCGGTCACGGCCACGGGCATTGATGCGGCGCAGGCTGGCTCCAAAGTGGCCATTGGGGTGCCCACGGCGGCGCGCATACCGTCTGGGGCCATCGTGGAGCGCATGGTCGACACCCCATTTGACAAAGCCGAAAGCCTGGTGCTGAACCTGCGTGACAACGATTTCTCCACCAACTCGGCCATCGTCAGTGCGATCAATTCAAAGTTTGGCCCCAACGTGGCGCAATCGATCGACGGCACATCTATATCGGTACGAGCCCCTCAAGACTTGAGCCAGCGTGTGACATTTATGAGTATGTTGGAAAACATCGAAGTCGTGCCGGGCGAGCCCCCAGCGCGGGTGGTCATCAACGCCCGCACCGGCACCGTGGTGATCAACCGCTCGGTGCGTGTGTCCCCAGCAGCGGTGTCGCATGGAACGATTTCGGTGGCGATTGCCGCCACCAACGAGGTCTCCCAGCCCAACGCCTTGACGCAAGGCCAGACCGCTGAGGTGCAAAACGCCCAGGTGAATGTGGCCGAGCCGAACAAACCCATGTTTTTGTTCAAGCCCGGCGCCGAGCTGCGCGACATTGTCGATGCGGTCAACCAAGTGGGCGCCTCGCCCTCGGCCCTGATCGCCATCCTCGAAGCCCTTAAAAGCTCGGGCAGCTTGCGCGCAGAACTCGTCATCATTTAACGCCGCCTGAACACCATGGCCAATGCCTTGACCCCCACCACCACAGCCCGGTCCTATTTGGACTTTGCGGGTCTGGGCGAGTTGCGTGGCAAGGCCCAGCAAAACGACGACCATGCATTGCGCGAAACCGCGCAGCAGTTTGAAGCCTTGTTCATCCAAATGATGCTCAAGTCCATGCGCGAAGCCAACAATGTGATGAAAAGCGATTTGGTGGAATCCCAGGCCGCAGAAACCTTTGAAGGCATGTACGACAAAGAAATGTCGGTGCAAATGGCCAAACGCAACACCATGGGCCTGGCCGATATGCTGGTGCGCCAGTTGGGCCCCAAAGACAAGGTGCCCGATACGGCTGAGCAGCTCAAACTCAAGGGCCAGACCCCCATGCCCTTGGCCAAACCACAACTGCCCATCGGCTTGGGCACCGATCAGCCCAAGCCCATGCCTTTGGTCAAGCCGCTGATCAAGCCTTTGCCAGCACCGTTGGGAGGCAAGCATGGCTGATATGCTGAGCATCAGCAGCACCGC
>CAMDJU010000150.1 GCA_945900695.1 Bordetella parapertussis
AAAGAAGTCGACATGTTCAAGGAAGTGAACGATTCGTTCAAGGCCTGGTCGCGTCGCGTGGGCTTCTACCACTTCACCAACGAAGCCAACTACCGCATGGCCTACGAGCACGTGCAGAAAACCAAACTGCCAGTCTGATCTTGGCGTGAGCTACAAAGACTGCCGAAATTCGTTTCGGCAGTCTTTCTTTTTGTCTGAATAGGTAAATCACATGGAAGTTTGGATTCGAAGGATTGACATCCTCAACAAGTCGATTGGTCACGCCTTTTCTTGGTGTGTATTGATCCTGGCCGCATCAACCTGTTTCGAGGTGTTCATGCGTTATGTGCTCAACAGCCCCACCGTGTGGGCGTTTGACATGAGCTACATGCTCTATGGAGCCTTGTTCATGATGTCGGGGGCTTATGCCCTTTCGCGCAACTCGCACGTGCGAGGTGATTTCTTTTATCGCAACTGGTCCAACCGCACACAAGCCAAAGTGGATTTGGCTTTGTATTTCGTGTTCTTCTTTCCAGGCATTTTTGCCATGGTGTTCACGGGTGGTCAATACGCCTACGAAAGCATCCGCATTTTGGAGTCCAGCGTGAACAGCCCAGCAGGTGTGCCTGTTTGGCCCCTGAAATCGATCATTTTTGTAGCCGGTATCACGCTGTTGATTGCGGGTGCCGCAGAGGTGATGCGTTGCCTGGTGTGCATCCGCACTGGCGAGTGGTTGTCGCGCGGCAGCGATGTTGAAGAACTTGAACAAGTGTTGATACAACAGCACGCCGAGAAAGCACCATCATGAGTGATCCGTTTGTCGCCCTCCTCATGCTGGGGCTCTTCATCGTCTTTATTTTTTTCGGTTTCCCAATCGCCTTCACCATGATGGCCATGGGCATGGGCTTTGGCTTTTACGCCTATTTCACGCCTGATCAGTTGATGTGGGACAACCGCATCTTGTACCTGTTCACACAAAACACCTTCAGCGTGATGAACAACGATGTGCTCATATCGATCCCCTTGTTTCTCTTCATGGGTTACATCATCGAGCGCGCCAACATCCTGGACAGGTTATTTTTGAGTTTGCAGGTCGGCTTGCGAGGCGTTCCAGGCTCGATGGCCGTGGCTGCATTGGTCACTTGTACGCTTTTTGCAACCGCCACCGGCATTGTGGGCGCGGTGGTGGCCCTGATGGGCCTGATCGCCTTGCCAGCGATGCTCAAAGCCGGTTACGACGAAAAACTGGCTGCTGGTGTGATCACAGCTGGTGGCACTTTGGGCATCTTGATTCCACCTTCCATCTTGCTCATTGTTTATGCGGCCACAGCCAGCGTTTCGGTGGTCAAGATGTACGCTGCGGCCATCATTCCAGGCTTCACATTGGCTTTTCTGTACCTGATCTACATCATCGTGCGTGCCACGCTCAATCCCTCTTTGTGTCCCAAGCCCAAAGATGTGGACCAGTACACCGTCTGGGAAAGCATTGTCATGGTGTTGCAAGCCTTTATGCCTTTGGCCGTCTTGATCATGTCGGTTTTGGGCTCTATTTTGTTCGGTTTGGCGACACCCAGCGAAGCGGCCGCCATGGGCGTTTTGGGGGGCATCGTTTTAGCGATCGTCTACCGCGCCTTCACTTGGCAGCGGCTGCGCGAGTCGGTTTACCTCACGGCCCGCACCTCGGCCATGGTGTGTTTCCTTTTTGTCGGTTCAGCCACTTTCGCATCGGTTTTTGGTTACTTGGGCGGTGAGCATTTGGTCAAGGACTTCATGCTGTCCATGAACCTGTCGCCATTGCAATTCTTGCTGCTGTCCCAGTTCTTGATTTTCATCTTGGGCTGGCCTTTGGAGTGGAGCGAGATCATCATCATCTTCGTGCCCATCTTCCTGCCTTTGCTGCCCTTGTATGGCATCGATCCGATCATGTTCGGCATCTTGATCGCCGTGAACCTGCAGACCGCTTTCTTGACCCCGCCGATGGCGATGTCAGCCTATTACCTGAAAGGGGTTGCACCCAAAAGTTTGCAATTAAACACCATCTTCAAAGGGTGCATGCCCTTCGTTTACATCATTTTGTTCACCCTGGCCCTGACCTATGCCTTCCCTGCCATGGTCAGCTATTTGCCAGACCAGTTCTTCAACCAGTCGGTTGAGCAGGAGCGCGACCCCAACGACGAGTCGGTGGTCAACCCCGACTTCTTCAAGACCAACTGATGGCCGAGCCGACGAAAAATGTGTCCGATCTGACCGCTCTGGAGCTGCGCGAACACCTGCTCAGCGGTCAGGAAACGGTGCAAGACTTCACGGCCAAGCTTGGGCGCTTTGTGGATGGCGCAGACCAGGCTATCCACGCGTTTGCGCACCGCGATGACCGAGTGGTTGCTTTGCAAGCGGACAACCTACAGCGGGACCGTGCGGCGGGTCACTTGCCCGGCCCGTTGTACGGTGTGCCGGTGGGTGTCAAGGACATCATCGACACCATGGACTTTCCGACTGAATACGGCAGCCCCATCCATGCGGGGCGCTATTCGGTGGGCGACGCCACCGTGGTATCCCGCTTGCGTGCTGCAGGCGCGGTGATTTTCGGCAAGACCGTGACCACCGAATTCGCCACTACGCAGCCTGGCCCCACATGCAATCCACACAACCTGGCACACACCCCCGGTGGTTCGTCCAGTGGCTCGGCCGCAGCGGTGGCTGCGGGCATGGTGCCGGTGGCGCTGGGCACGCAAACCAATGGCTCTGCCATTCGGCCCGCTTCGTTTTGCGGTGTTTATGCCTTCAAACCATCTCGTGGTCTATTGCCCCGTACGGGCGTTTTGGACCAGTCGCCCTCATTAGACGAAATTGGTGTCTTTGCGCGGAATCTGGAAGACATTGCCAAAGTCACCGAAATCATGTCGGGCGACGACGGCCACGACAGCGCCAGCGCGCGACAAACTCCACGCAGACTTTATGATGTGGCGGTGTCTGAGCCACCATTGCCGCCCAAGTTTTGCTTTGTCAAAACCCCTTGGTGGGATGACGTCGAGCCTGAAGCTCGTGAGGCCTATGAGGCCTTTGTGGCCCACATGGGCGATGGCGTTGAAGTGGTGCAATTGCCCGACATCGTCAAGCAAGTGGCGCCTTGGTTGGTGACGGTTAACGAAATTGAGCTTGGTGTATGCCTGCAAAAAGAGTGGCTGCATCACCGCGAGCAACTGAGCGAGCCGCTGCGTGCGCGCGTCGAAAAATCCATGATGATGTCGGGCAACGAATACCTGATCGCCAAAGACCGCATGTTCCACGTCATGAACGCCTTTGACGAGTACTTTGCCAATTACGATGCGATTTTGTGTCCGGCGGCTTTGGGAACGGCCCCGCAGGGCCTGACTTCTACAGGCAATCCGATCATGCAAACTGTCTGGAGCTTTGCTGGATTGCCCAGCTTGAACTTGCCGCTGCTGACCTTGTCCAATGGTTTGCCCTTGGGGGTGCAGGCCGTTGGTTCTTACCAAAACGATGCCCGCTTGCTGCGCTCTTCGCGATGGCTCGTCTCTGAATTTATCAAAAGGAACATGGCATGAAATCCCTGCAAAGAGCTACCGGCCTCATTGGCCTCATACTGATGGCTGCTTTTTTGCTGCCCTATATCTTTAAACTTCCACAATTGGATATCACACTGATTTTGATGGGCGGACTGGGCTTGGCTGTTTTTGATTATTTTTCGTCCAACGACGACGCATAAGCCTTTGGCTGCTTGATCTATTGGAAAAGTCAACAGACCGTCGACTGATTTTTCGGCGACGCTATGGGGCCCCCTTTTTCTTTAGAGGGAATGGGGCTGCGAAAGTCGCTAAGGCTGACGTTAACGTCAACATGTCGAGGTCTTTAAGTGTGAGTTAGAGGCGGCCTTGGCCCAAAGCTGCGCTGACGTGAGCGCTGGCCGCACCGTGCAAGAAACCGCACAAGCCCACATGGACCGCTTGGATGACATGCTCAACGCCGAAAGCCCAACGCGCGGGGTCTGAACAGCAAATGGCCTACGCCTTGGTCTTCATTTGATGATCCAAGACCAACAAATCATCCCGCTGAATGTGGGTGACCACGATACCGTTGATTGAGGTCAGCGCCTGCGCTGCTTGGCCGCCAAGCCCCCAACCCAGGCTCAGCCCCTGATCAACGTCGGCAACCACAGCACCAAGCCGGGGAAGACCACCAACAGCGCAAGCAACAACAAGTCGGCGGCGATGAACGGCATCACGCCTTTGTAGATGGTGCGTATCGGTACCTGGGGGGCCAAGCCGTGCAGCACAAACACGATGATGCCAATGGGCGGAATGATCATGCCCAACTCCACCACCACCACATTGACAATGCCCCACCACACCGGGTCAAAGCCGAGTTTTTGAATCACCGGCAGCACAAACGGCAAGGTGATGAGCATGGCGGCGATTTCATCGAAGATGGCACCCAGGACCAAATAAGCCAAGATCAAGCACACGATGATGCCCAAGGGGCTGATGGGCAACGCGTCAATGACGGCCACCAAGGCCTCGGGCACCCGTGCCAAGGTGACAAAGTAAGAGAACACCGACGCCCCAATGATGATGGTGTAGATCATCGCCGTGGCGCTGGCCGTCTCGCGCAAGCCCAACCACACGCTGTCCCAATCCAATCGACCGCGCAGCAAGGCAAAGAGCAAGGCCAATACCGCAGCCACCGAGGCCGCTTCATTCACCGTGAACACCCCGCTGTACAAGCCCAAAAACACCGCCAGCATCAGCACCAACACGGGCGCCGCATCGCGCAAGGCGTGCCACTTTTCTGCCGATGCCACCGGGTCGCTCAAGGGGGCCAACTCGGGTTTCCATCGCACCACCAAGGCAATGGCCAACAGGTTCACCAGCAAAGCCAAGAGCGCCGGCACGATGGCAGCATAAAACAAATCGAAAATAAACGTCTTGGTCACCACGCAATACAAGATCATCACGATCGAGGGCGGTATCAAAGCCTTGAGCGTGCCCCCCGCAGCAATGGTGCCGGTGGAAAACGCGGGCGAATAACCCCGGCGCAGCATCTCCGGCAAGGCCGCTTTGGCAAAGGTGGCGGCGGTGGCGGTGGAGGAGCCGCAAACCGCGCCAAAGGCCGCGCAACCGCCCATGGTGGCATAGGCCAAACCGCCACGGCGGTGGCCAAACCAGGCCGCCGCAGCTCGGTAAATATCGCGCGAAAACCCGGCTGCCGACGCAAACGTACCCATCAGCAAAAACAAGGGCACTGTGGCCAAGTCCACACTCGCCAGCAGACCCGAGGTTTCACTGGCCAGCAAGGTCAGCGCTGGCGACCAACCCGCTTGTAAGGCATAACCCACCAAGCCCACGCCCAGCATGGCAAAGCCAATGGGCACTTGCAACAAAATCAGCGCGCACAACGCCAAAAAACCCACGCCGCCAATGGCCAGTGCACTCATGCTTGGCTGCGCTCACTGTGGTCAAAGCGGCCCCAGCAGCGGCCCAACTCCAGCACCACCACGATGGCTTGCACCAGCACAGCGCATATCAAAATGGCACTGACCCCGTACCAAAAAGGAGCGGTAGGAATTTTCAAAATCCAAGTGGTCTCCCCGGCTTTGGCCATCTTGCCGGCAAACACCATGAACTGCCAAGCCATGGCACCCATGATCAGCGCCACCAAGATGGCAGCGACCGCGTCCAAAGCACGGCTGGTGCGTGGCCAACGGGCCACGGGCAGCGCCCGGATGACGACGTTGCTGCGCTCCATCAAGCCCACCGGCAGGCAGCAACTCACGGCCAGCGCAATCGCCACCGCCGCCACATCGCGCACCCCCTCAATGGGTTGATTCAGCAACCAACGGGCCAAGCCGTCGGCCAAGGTCATCACGGCCAAAAACAACAAGGCCGTTAAACCCAGGGCCGACAAGGTCCGAGTGGCACCCAGCCCCAGTTTCTCCAGGCTGCGCATCACCCCCGGCTGGTCTGGGGCGCTTTCAGCGGCCGGCGCGGACATTGGCGATTTCGGCCTCCACGATGCTCAACAACTCTTTGTTGCGCGGGCTTTTGGCAGTCCACGCATCAATGACCGATTTGAAGGCTGGTTTCATGGCGTCCAAATCGGCCTGCGAGGGGAACACCACCCGGCGCTTGGGGTCGGCTTGCAATTGTTTGACCACCGAGTCGTTATAGGCACCGATGCCATCGTTGAATCGTTGGGCGGTCCACATGCCGCTGTGCTTGCGGATCGCATCTTGACCGGCCTTGGGCAAGCTGTCGAACTTCTTTTTGTTCATCAGCATGGCCAAGGGCACCACGCCCAAACGGGTGAAGTAATGGGCGTTGGTCACCCTTGAAATGCCAAAGTCCACCAAGGGGGCGGGATGCGAGGTCGTGCCATCGATGGTGCTGCGCCCAATGGCCTCGGGCACTTCGGTGACGGGCATGCCGATCGGCACCGCCCCCAAGGCCTTGATGGTCTCGCTCTCGACCGCGCCCGAGGCCCGTATTTTTTTGCCCTTGATGTCGGCAATGCTGTTGATGGGCGAGCGCGAATGCAAGCTGTAGGGCGCCGTGCCAAACAAACCAATGGGGAAAAAGTCGTCATAGCCTTTGACCTTGCCGCTGTTGACCAGGCGGGTGAAAACCAAAGTGGCTTCTTTCAAGTCGTTGAACAAGCCGGGCAACTCGAACACTTCGTTTTCTTGAAACCGCCCTGGCGTGTAAGAGGCGATCACCCA
>CAMDJU010000151.1 GCA_945900695.1 Bordetella parapertussis
TCAGCACTGTCTGAAGAGCGCGATCAAATTGGCCCGCGTGTCAGGGCGATCATGCAAATCATCTTGGACCGCTACAAAGTGGGCATTGAGGTGGTGGGCATCAATTTGCAACAAGGGGGCGTGCGCCCTCCCGAGCAAGTTCAAGCTGCCTTTGACGATGTGCTCAAGGCCGGTCAAGAGCGCGAGCGGGCCAAAAACGAAGCCCAAGCGTATGCCAATGATGTGGTTCCCAGGGCAGTGGGTGCCGCGTCCCGCTTGAAAGAGGAAGCGGAAGGCTACAAATCCCGCATCATTGCGCAGGCGCAAGGTGATGGGCAGCGGTTCCGATCGGTTCTCAACGAGTACCAAAAAGCACCCCAAGTGACGCGAGACCGCATGTACATCGATGCCATGCAACAAATCTACAGCAATGTCACCAAGGTGCTGGTCGAGTCCAAGCAAGGCTCCAACTTGCTTTACCTGCCCCTGGACAAAATCATGCAGGCCACCCAATCCACCACGCCGGCTGCGGGCGCACCCGTGCCATTGACAGGTGCAGACAACAATGCCCCGACGAGTTCGTCCAATGCGGATGTGCGAAACCGCGATGGTGCTCGCTCCCGCGACCGCGACGCCCGCTGAAAGCCCAGGTCATCCATCATGAACAAAATTGGTTTCTACATCACCTCGGGCCTGGTGGCCTTGTTGATCATCAGCTCCACGCTTTTTGTGGTCGATCAGCGTCAATTTGGGGTTGTTTACTCCTTGGGTCAAATCAAAGATGTGATCACCGAGCCAGGTTTGCACCTCAAACTTCCCCCACCATTTCAAAATGTGTCGTACATCGACAAGCGACTTTTGACCTTGGACAACCAAGACACAGAGCCCATGCTGACCGCCGAGAAGCAGCGCATGGTCATCGATTGGTATGTGCGCTGGCGCATCACCGACCCCTCCAACTACATTCGCAATGTGGGCTTGGATGAAAAAGCTGGTGCCATGCAATTGAGCCGTGTTGTGCGCAATGCCTTGCAAGAAGAAATCAACAAACGAACGGTGAAAGAGTTGTTGTCCGTTAAGCGAGAGGCCTTGCTCCAAGACGTCAAGCGCGAAGTGCTGGAGGTGGTCCAAGGGGCCAAGCCTTGGGGGGTGGATGTCGTGGACGTGCGGATCACCCGGGCCGATTATGTGGACGCCATCACCGAATCGGTTTATCGGCGCATGGAGGCCGAGCGCAAGCGAGTGGCCAATGAACTGCGCTCCACGGGCGCGGCCGAAGGCGAAAAAATCCGCGCTGATGCCGACCGCCAGCGTGAAGTGACCGTGGCCAACGCCTACCGCGACGCCCAAAAAATCAAAGGCGAGGGCGATGCCGAAGCGGCCAAAGTGTATGCCGATGCCTTTGGTCGTGACGCTCAATTTGCCCAGTTTTATCGCAGCCTGGACGCTTACAAGGCGAGCTTCAACAAGAAAAGTGATGTGATGGTCGTCGACCCATCCAGTGAGTTTTTCAAGGCATTTCGCGGTAATTCGGCTGGATCTGCGCCCCCCGCTTCTAGCAAAAAGTGATGGTGGATGGCTCAGACCTGATTTGGACTGCGCTGGGCTTGGTGTTCGTGATCGAGGGCTTGATGCCCTTCATTTCACCTTCTGGTTGGCGCCGCATCTTCATGCAGGTGCAGCAACTCACTGACGGTCAAATCCGTTTTTTTGGTTTTGTTTCCATCGCTTTTGGCCTGTTGCTCTTGGCTTGGATGACCTGACCAGTGGGCCCCTTTGGGGGCCACTGGTCACGGGCTAAAATCCATTCTTTTTTCTCCATTCCAACCATATGTCTGCCTGGGTCTTGCCGGATCACATCGCCGATGTGTTGCCCTCTGAGGCCCGTCACATTGAAGAATTGCGCCGCATCTGGCTCGACCATGCCCGGCGCTGCGGCTACGAGTTGGTGATGCCCCCGCTGCTTGAGCACTTGGACTCTTTGTTGTCTGACAGTGACCCGTCAATCAATTTGAAAACCTTCAAATTGGTCGATCAATTGTCTGGCCGCACTTTGGGTCTGCGTGCTGACACCACGGTGCAAGTGGCGCGCATCGATGCCCACTTGCTCAACCGCAAAGGCGTTACCCGCCTGTGCTACTGCGGCCCGGTGCTGCACACGCGTGCAGATCGCCCCGGGGCCACCCGCGAGCCCTATCAACTGGGCGCTGAAATTTACGGGCACCCTGGATTGGAAGCGGATTTAGAGATCTTGGCTTTGGCTTTGAGGGGCGCTGACTCTGCTGGTTTGTCGGGCGTGGTTTTGGACATGGGGCATGCCCGCATCGTCCCCGCCTTATTGGATGGCTTGGCCCTGCAGGAGGGCTTGGTTCAAGACTTACACACGGCCTTGGGACGCAAAGATGCACCCCAAATCGGCAAACTGGCCCAACATTTGCCAGCCCCTGTGGTCAAGGCCTTGCAGGCCTTGACGGGCCTCTACGGTGGGCGCTCCATCTTGATGGCGGGTCGGCAGGTTCTGTCAGCGTGGCCACAAGCGATTCAAGCTTTGGATCAGTTGGCTTTCTTAGCGGATCAACTGACCGGCTGTGACATTACTTTTGATCTGGGCGACTTGAATGGTTACGGCTACTACAGCGGTTTGAGGTTTGCCTTGTATGCCCACAGCGCGGGAGACGCCTTGTTGCGCGGTGGTCGATACGACGCGGTGGGTGCGGTCTTTGGGCGCGACAGGCCAGCCGTTGGTTTTAGCCTTGACTTGAAAGAATGGGCCCGCTGTCTGCCGCGCCCCGCCCAAAACAGTGCCATCCGCGCCCCTTGGTCTGAAGACACTGCCTTGCGCGATGCCATTGATGCGCTGCGCCAACTAGGCGAAACCGTGGTGTGTGTCTTGCCCGGGCATGACAGCGAAGCTGACGAATTCAACTGCAACCGCGAGTTGGTGCGCCAAGGCACCCAGTGGCATGTCCAACCCCTTCACCCCTGACACTTTTTCCATCTCATGAATAATTTCCAAGGTCGCAATGTGGTGGTTGTCGGAACCCAATGGGGCGACGAAGGCAAAGGCAAACTGGTGGATTGGTTGACCGAGTCGGCGCAAGGCGTGGTTCGGTTCCAAGGCGGGCACAACGCAGGCCACACGCTGGTGATCAAAGGGGTCAAAACAGCGCTGCATTTGATCCCCAGTGGCATCATGCGCCCCGGTGTGGTGTGCTACATCGGCAATGGCGTTGTCTTATCGATGAGCAAGTTGCTGGAAGAAATTGCAGGCTTAGAGGCTGCGGGCGTGTCTGTTCGCTTGCGCTTGCGCATCAGCGAAGCATGCCCCTTGATATTGCCCTATCACGCTGCGATCGATGTCGCTCGAGAGGCTGCCAAAGAAAAGTCTGGTTTGGACAAAATTGGCACCACGGGACGCGGCATTGGGCCTGCGTACGAAGACAAAATTGCGCGCCGGGCCTTGCGGGTTCAGGACCTGAAACACCCGCAGCGCTTTGCCGATAAATTGCGTGAAAACTTGGATTTGCACAATTTCGTGCTCACCCAGTACTTGAATGCACCGGCGATTGATTTCCAACAGGTGCTGGACCAATGCGCCTTGGAGGCCGAGCAAATTCTGCCCATGGCGGCCGATGTGTCCACCGAATTGCACCAAGCCCATTTGCGCGGCAGCAATTTGTTGTTTGAAGGGGCTCAAGGCACCTTGCTCGACGTGGACCATGGCACTTATCCTTTTGTGACCTCTAGCAACTGCGTGGCCGGCAATGCGGCCGCTGGTGCTGGCGTCGGGCCACACATGTTGCATTATGTTTTGGGCATCACCAAAGCCTATTGCACGCGCGTGGGTGGCGGCCCATTTCCCACTGAATTGGATTGGGAAAAGCCCGGCACCGTTGGCCATCACCTGAGCACCGTCGGTCAAGAAAAAGGCGTGACCACCGGGCGGTCACGGCGCTGTGGTTGGTTTGATGCGGCCTTGCTCAAGCGCAGCGCGCAAGTCAATGGTTTGTCTGGCTTGTGCATCACCAAACTCGACGTTTTGGACGGTCTGGCAGAACTGAAACTTTGCACCGGTTATCAGCTCGATGGCGCCGTCACCGATATCTTGCCGGCCAGCGCGGAAGATGTGGCCCGGTGCGTGCCCATTTATGAAACCATGCCAGGATGGTCTGTGAGCACGGTGGGTGTTACACAGGTTGACCGTTTGCCCCCGCAAGCCCGCGCCTATTTGGACCGCATTGAGCAAGTGTGTGGGGTGCCCATCCACTTGATTTCGACCAGCCCAGACCGTGAGCACACGATCATGAAAAAACACCCTTTTTCCACGCCCTAAAGCCGTTCAAACTTTTCTTGAAAGCCAAACCATGCTGACCGAAGACGGTAAACACCTTTACGTTTCTTACGACGAATACCACAACCAAATCGAAAAGTTGGCGATCAAAATTCATCAATCTGGTTGGCAATTCGACACCATCCTGTGTTTGGCCAGGGGCGGCATGCGCCCTGGGGACATCCTGTCTCGCATCTTTGACAAACCTTTGGCCATCATGTCCACCAGCTCTTACCGCTCAGAAGCGGGCACCGTTCAAGGACACTTGGACATTGCCCGTTTCATCACAACCCCGAAAGGGGAAATTGCCGGGCGCGTTTTATTGGTGGACGACTTGGCCGACTCTGGACATACCCTGAATGCCGTGATCAGCTTGTTGCGCGACAACTACAAACCCATCACCGAGTTGCGCAGCGCAGTCATTTGGACCAAGGGCGTGTCGGGCTTCCAACCCGACTTTTCGGTGGAATTTTTGCCCACCAACCCCTGGATTCACCAGCCCTTTGAAGGTTACGACAGCATGCGCCCAGAGCAGTTGTTGGCCAAATGGCAAGTGTGAAAAAGACCACGTCGCTGATCCACCACCCCTATCGGGCGCCGGTGGATTTTGAGGCGCCATTGACGGCCGTTCACAAGGCCTCCACTGTTTTTTTCCCGTCTGTCGAGGCCATGAAAAGCCGCGACTGGAAGGACAAATCCGCCTACACCTATGGGCTGCACGGCACGCCCACCACCTTCACCTTGGAAGAGCGTTTATGTGCCATCGAGGGTGGCTTGCACTGTTTGCTCGTTCCCAGCGGTTTGGCCGCCATTGCCCAGGTCAACCTGGCTTTGTTGTCCAGTGGTGATGAGGTTTTGCTCCCCGATAACGTGTACGGACCGAGCAAGGCACTTGCGCACGGCGAGCTTCGTCAATGGGGCATCTCTCACCGCTGCTACAACCCGATGGATGTGCAGGACTTGGCCGCGAAAATTTCACCCACCACCCGCTTGGTCTGGTTGGAGGCGCCAGGCTCCATCACCATGGAGTTTCCCGACCTGCTGGCACTGGTTCACCTGTGCCGCGAGCGTGGGGTTCTTTGCGTGCTGGACAACACCTGGGGCGCTGGTGTGGCCTTCAATGCTTTTGATTTGACCCCCGATCAAGGCCCGCATTCTCTCGGGGTGGACATCACCGTTCATGCCCTGACCAAATACCCCAGCGGCGGCGGCGATGTGTTGATGGGCAGCATCATCATGCGCGACAGTGCCTTGGCCATGCGCTTGAAGCTCAGCCACATGCGTCTGGGTTTGATGGTCGGTGCCAATGACGCAGAAATGGTGTTGCGCTCTTTGCCCAGCATGGCCATGCGCTACCGCGCGCAAGACATCAGCGCACGACATTTGGCCCAGTGGTGCCAGCACCAGCAGGCTGTGTTGCAGGTTTTGCACCCTTGTTTGCCCGACTCACCGGGTCATGCCAACTGGCTGCGTGTGTGCACCCCGTCATCCACAGGAGATATCAACCCTTTGGGTGAGGATGTAAGCCCATCCACTGGCTGGGCAGCTGCATTGTTCAGCATCGTGATCGACCCTCAATTCAGCGTGACCCAGGTGCACCAGTTCTGTGAAGCCTTGCAGTTTTTTCGCTTGGGTTACAGCTGGGCTGGTCCGGTCAGTTTGGTGGTCCCATACGAATTGCAAACTTTGCGCACCTCTTGGCCCGATGGCATACGGCTCGGCCATGTGGTTCGGTTTTCCATTGGTTTTGAAGCCACCCAAGACCTGCAACTTGATTTGCAGCAGGCTTTTGCATTGGCATTCCCAGCGCAAGGCCAATGAATTGCGATGGCATCAAATGAGAATGGTTCTTATTTAGTTTAAACTCTCCACATCTTGGAACGGGGAGCTTATGAAGATCTTGAATGCCTGTATTGCAGCCCTGGGCTTGGGTTTGCTGGGCTTGGCGCAGGCCCAAAACACGCTCAATTTGTATTCGGCCAGGCACTATCCAACAGATGAAGCCCTTTACAGCGAATTCACCAAAACCACTGGGATCACCATTCGGCGGGTGGATGCTGACGACGCTGGCATCTTGACGCGTTTGAAAACCGAGGGAACCGCTTCTCCGGCCGATGTCGTTTTGCTGGTGGATGCTGCCAGGCTGTGGCGCGCTGAAACCGATGGCTTGTTTTTGCCCGTCCATTCGGCAAGCCTGGAGTCGTTGATACCCGCTCATTTGCGCGCCCAGCCAAACGCTGAAGGTGGCATCGCCTGGTTTGGCATGTCCACCCGCGCCCGGATTGTGGTTTACGACAAGCGCAAGCTCGATCGCCAAATCGTGGACAGCTATGAAAAATTGGCCGACCCCAAACTCAAAGGTATGTTGTGCATTCGCTCGGGCTCACA
>CAMDJU010000152.1 GCA_945900695.1 Bordetella parapertussis
CCGCACCATTGCCCAGCCCTTGGCCGCCCAACTGGGCAAGACCGTGGTGATCGATAACCGCGGTGGTGCCGGTGGGGTGATTGGCGTGGGGGCAGCGGTCAAGTCACCCGCCGATGGCAGCACTTTGTTGCTGACCACGTCCAGCTTGGTGATCACCGCCGGCATCACGCCCAATCTGCCGTACAACCCGCGCAAAGATGTGGAGCCGCTTTATCTATTGGGCGAGGTGCAAACCATGCTGGTGGTGCGCCCCGGTCTGGGGGTCAACACCTTGAGCGAGCTGGTGGCCAAGGCCAAGGGGCCCCATAAACTGAATTACGGCTCCACTGGGGTGGGCGGCACCATGCACATCGGTGCCGAGTTGTTTGCCAAAGCGGCCAATGTGTCCATGGTGCACATCCCCTACCGCGGTGCAGCCCCGGCCTTGGTCGACCTGATGGGCGGCACGGTGGACCTGGTCAATGCCGATGTGCCGGTGCTGCGCCCCTACATCCGCGACGGCCGCATCAAAGGCGTGGTGGTGTTTGATACCAAACGCTCGCCGCAACTGCCCGACATCCCCACCGCTGCCGAGGCCGGCATGCCCGCTTTGCAAATGACCAATTGGTACGGCGTTTTGGTGCCCGGGGGCACACCGCCCGAGACCAAAAAGAGGTTAGAGGCCGCTTTGCACCACGTTGTGCACCAAGCCGATGTGGCGGCCAAGTTGTCCGACGCGGGTTTCAGCAACCCCAAAGACAGCACCGGTTTTGGGGCCCGCTTGCAAGCCGACTTTGAGCGCTGGTTGCCCTGGCTCAAAGAGGCCCAAATCCGCGCGGATTGATCGGCGCGCCGGCCATGATTTACGAGCACCGCACCTATACCGTGGCCCACGGCTTGATGGACGAATACCTGTTGCGCTATGAAACCCATGCCTTGCCCTTGCAGCAAAAACACCTGGGTCGATTGGTGGGGTTTTTTGTCACTGACATTGGCCCGCTCAACCAAGTGATCCACATCTGGGCCTATGACAGCTTGGCCCAGCGCGAGCAGTGCCGTGCGGCCATGGAGGCCGACCCAGCGTGGGAAGCCTTCAAGCGCATCAACCAAGGCAGCTTTGTCCAGCAAGATGTGAAGATGCTGCGACCCACCCGGTTCAGCCCTTTGCCGTGAACCCATTTGACGCAGCACGCAGACGATGGGTCCAAGCCGCATTGATATATTTTTAAACCAGCGAACCTCTTATGCGAATGACGACATTCCAATATTTCGTGTCGTCACCCAAAAATTGCAAGTTTCAATTCTCAAAGCACTTGATTGGATTTTGTTGATGCCGCTGATGGCGAGCTGGGGCCACTTGCCAAAGCGGCACAGTGGTGTGCAAAGTGATCTGCCAAAAAAGTGGCAATGAAGTAGTAGCTGTGGTCGTACCCGGGTTGCATGCGCAAGCTCAGGGGATGGCCGACAGCCGCGCATGCGGCCTGCAAAAGTTCTGGACGCAGTTGGTTGGCCAGAAATTCGTCCGCACCGCCTTGGTCCACCAGCAGGGGCAACTTCTCTGGACGGTCCATCTTGACAAGTTCGACGGCATCCCAGAGCTTCCAGCCTTCGGGGTCTGTGCCCAAGTAAGCACCCAAGGCCTTTTGGCCCCAGGGCACCTGCGATGGCGCCACGATGGGCGAAAACGCTGAGACGCTTTGGTAGCGCCCTGGGTGGCGCAGTGCCGTGACCAGCGCGCCATGGCCGCCCATGGAGTGGCCAAAGATGCTGCGCATGTGGCTGGCCGCAAAGTGCTGCTCGACGAGCGCGGGCAGCTCTTCGGCCACATAGTCTTGCATGCGGTAGTGCGCCGCCCAGGGGGCCTGGGTGGCGTTCACATAAAAACCTGCGCCCTGGCCCAGGTCATAGGCCGGGTCGTTGGCCACCGCATCGCCGCGAGGGCTGGTGTCCGGCACGACCACGATGACACCGTGGCGCGCTGCATGCGCCTGAGCGCCAGCCTTGGTGATGAAGTTCTGCTCGGAACAGGTCAGCCCCGATAGCCAGTAAAGCACCGGACATTTCTGGTCGCGCAATGCCGGCTCGGGCAAATAAACAGCCAGTTTCATCTCGCAACCGAGCGTTGGAGACGCGTGTTTCCACACTTCCTGGCGGCCGCCAAAGCTGGCGTATTGATCAACGCGTTGCATGATCGGCCCCGCTTTCAGTAGTGAACCACCGAGCGGATGGACTTTCCTTCGTGCATCAGGTCAAACGCATGATTGATTTCAGTCAGCGGCATGGTGTGCGTGACGAAAGGCGAGAGCTGAATGTGGCCAGCCATGGCGTCGTCCACCATGCCTGGCAATTCGCTGCGTCCCTTGACGCCACCGAAGGCCGTGCCCAACCAGCGACGACCCGTGACCAACTGAAAGGGGCGTGTCGAAATTTCCTGCCCTGCACCTGCCACGCCAATGATGATCGACTGACCCCAACCGCGGTGGGCGCACTCCAGTGCAGCGCGCATCACCTGCGTATTGCCGATGCACTCGAAGCTGTGGTCCACGCCCCAGACCGTCATTTCCACGATCACCTGCTGGATGGGCTTGTCATGGTCTTTCGGGTTGATGCAATCGGTCGCGCCGAAAGTGCGCGCCAGATCGAACTTGGAAGGATTGGTATCAATGGCGATGATGCGACCGGCCTTGGCCAATTTGGCACCTTGAACCACGGCCAGACCAATACCACCCAGGCCAAAAACGGCCACGGTGTCACCCGCCTGCACCTTGGCGGTGTTCTTGACGGCACCCAGGCCAGTGGTCACGCCACAGCCCAGCAGGCACACTTGCTCGGGGTTGGCGTCAGGCCGGATTTTGGCCAGTGAGACCTCGGCCACCACGGTGTATTCGCTGAAGGTCGAGCAACCCATGTAGTGATAGATCGGCTGACCCTGGTAGGAAAAACGGGTCGTGCCATCGGGCATCACGCCCTTGCCCTGGGTGGCGCGCACCGCCACGCAGAGGTTGGTCTTGCCTGACTTGCAAAAGAGGCATTCGCCACATTCGGCGGTGTACAGGGGAATCACATGGTCCCCTGGCTTGACGCTGGTGACACCTTCGCCCACCTCCACCACGATGCCTGCACCTTCATGGCCTAGAACCGCAGGAAAGAGGCCCTCTGGGTCATCGCCCGACAGGGTGAAGGCATCGGTATGGCAGACGCCGGTGTGCGTGATCTTGATGAGCACCTCACCTTTTTGCGGCGCAGCGACATCGATCTCAACAATTTGCAAGGGCTTGCCTGCCTCGAAGGCCACGGCGGCACGGGATTTCATGGAACAGACTCCTCGTAAAGAACACAAAGACCGCTGGGTCAGCCAACTGCGGCATCAAAAAAGATCGCAAACTTGAATATCAGTGTAAGGCTAGGCGACACCCACCATCCAATGGGTTAGACAATTGAGCGACATTCTGGGGCGCTCAATTGCGGTGCGAATTTGACGTTGGCTTAGTTTTGCTGCGTGGATGGGTGCGCTAAAACCCATTCTTATCCAACCACGCATTAACGACTGGGATCCAAAATCTACCGCCGTTTGATTGAAGCGAGTGCCCATTGTCACCAACGGCTGGGGCAGAAAAAAATTCCACTGAAGCTTTTCCGCCAGCAGCACTGGCGGTGTCTGTGAATGCTTTGAACCAAACTTTAGGCGCTTCCTCACCCCAAAACATATCGTTGACAGAATAAAGCCAAAGCCCAGGAACAACGGTTGTTTTGGCTGAAGTGCTGAACACTTCACTCAGTCTGTCTGGGCGACATGAATGGCCTGGTGATGCATCGGGATTGCCCCCTGTACCACCCGCAAAATTGATGCAACCCATCACCCCCGGCCAGTTTTGACCGCAGGCAGCAACCGTCGCCAGTCCTCCCACAGACTGGCCAACCAATAAGAGACGATCTTTGTCTGCCCAGTTTTGAGTGATCAACCAAGAATGGACGGCTTTAACCGCATGGCTTGCTGCGTTGGCAGTCTTACTGAAATCAGCCCTGCCCGAACAAGTGCTTCCATTCCATCGCGCCCCATGGTCTTCTGGGTCTTCTGACGTGTTGTCACCATAGCCTGGGCGTATGGCAGCAACCACGGCATATCCTCGGGTATGCCAATAACGAACAACATCAAAATTCACAGGATTTTTCTGCGCTGCTCTTGAAGCGGTTGAACCAGATCGACCATGTGAAAAAATGACCACAGGCCAGGATTCTTTGGTTTGACCGGCGTGACGCTGAAGCGGTTTGAACACGTGAACTGGGATTGCGATGTTGGCTGAAGAGTGAGGCGATGCATTGACGATGACACTGACAATTTCAGGGCTCAATGCTCTTTGCTGGTCACCTTGCGAAATGGCAGTGGTAGTGACAAGGCCAGAAGCCATGAAAAGTAGAGGCAGTAATACTCTTTGCATTTGTCGGATGGAGTCATCACAAAAGCCACCGAAGGTTGTTGCGGTGTGCGGACTTTCTATCTGTTGTTGCTAAGAACCCGCTACGCTGCAGACCTCGCCGCAGCGACCGTGCGCTGTGCCTTCCAAACTGCGGAGGCCACTGCCCCAAGGACGGGCTTCCCAAGCTCAGCACGAAGCGTATCCATGATCTCGAGTGTGGGCAATTGGGTGCAGGCCACAAAGAGGCCGTCGCAATTTGGGTCTTTACCCGCGGCTCGGGCAATTTCGAGCACCGGGCCACTTTGGGCGTTCAGATAGTCATGTACCGTCTTGAATTCCAGGCTTTTGAGCGATGACGTGCTAATTCCCTTGGCTGCAAGGTACCGGATCAGTCCCTGGTTCGTCGCATCAAGGTAGGGTGTGACTACGGCAGGACGCATCACGCCTTGGTCGATCATCCGTTCGGCCATCGAGGAGGAGGTCGTCACTGCCGGCACGCCCAAAGCGTCCTCGAGAGCAGACTGCATCGCCATATCGCCCGCTGGTCCAGTCAGAAAACCAGCTGTCGTGCAACCGAAAATAACGAGATCGACGGTGTGCTGGGCTCCGGCCTCGCGTGCAGCCTTGACCGCGTTGGCGCCATACTCGGGCAGATCGTCGACCACCAGCGGTCGGATCGGGCGAGGAACACCCACCCAGTGTATGTCGGTCACCTCGGGCCAGAGGGCCCTGACTTCACGCTCCATTGTCGTGTTTGAGTCTGGCACAACAAGCATCACTCGCAATGGTTGTTTGTTCATCTGGGCTCCATTTGAAGAAAAGCAAAACGAGCTAACGCTTTGCCGTAACGATCAGTTGCTCATCTTGGCGCCAGTCTCTCGGAGAACGGTACTCCATCGGGTCGTCTCCTCATCGAGAAAACGTCCGTAGGACAAAGGTGTCGTATCCAAGGCAGGTTCGGTACCCATTTCGATGAAGCGCTTGGTGACTTCTGGGAGCGAAAGAATTTTGACTATCTCGGAAGACAACTGTTGAAGTATTGCAGGGGGCGTCTTGGCAGGAGCCAGCACCCCGTACCACGTCACCGCGCTGTAATCAGAAAGCCCTGCCTCACTCAGAGTCGGGATTTCAGGGGCGATGGGTGAGCGCTTCTCACTGCTGATCGCAATCGCTCGCAACAGACCCGATCGGACATGCGGCATTCCTGAAACAACAGAATCCATCATTAACTTTGTTTCCCCGGCCACGAGACCCACTAAGGCAGGAGCTGATCCACGATATGGAACATGAACCAGGTTGAGCCCGGCCATCTTGCGAAAGGACTCCATCATCAGGTGGGTTGATAAACCTGCGCCCGAACTGGCGTAAGGCACGCCTTGAGGTTGGGCCTTGATCGCTGCGATGAGTTCTGGCAGCGTCTTGGCCCCCAGCGATGGGTGAGCCAGAAGCAACGCGGGAGCCACGCTGATCAACGCGATTGGTGCAAAGTCGTTTTTGGCGTGGTACCCGGCATTGACATAAAAGTTAGGGTTGATGACAAAAGCAGCACCCGTCATCAACAGTGTGTAACCGTCAGCCGGGGCCTGTGCAACCGCCACCGTGCCAATGTTGCCGCCCGCCCCGGTCCTGTTTTCTACGACAAAGGTCTGCCCTAAACGTTCGGACAGGTGACGAGCGATGATTCGGGCCTGAATGTCGGTAGGGCCCCCCGCTGCGTAAGGCACGATCAGCCTGACCGAACGGTCAGGATAAGCGGCCTTGGCCATCGAGGCCATTAGACATACCAGCGCAAGTGCTAGGTATTGAGCAAATCTCATCATGAAACGGGCCTCCTCTGAAGTTGTGTGGGTCTTGTACAGATCGGGAGTAGTTTTATACCCACGTTCTCAATGAATGTCTGATTTGCTTTCATTGAATTTCCAGTATAGGGGTAGATCGATCAGTGTCAAGTTGCAGCTCAGTCAAGACTGATCTTGGTTCTACTTGTAAGGTTTTGACGCCTAAGACTTAACAAGTCCATCCGCTGCGGGCATGTGAATCATCTCACCCAGTCGCGCGTACCAAGGGCCGCCGATGCGGCATATTGGCTGCAAGAGTGCCTGATCGATACGACCATCGTCATAAAGATCATCCCTGACATAAAAATGCTTTACCTCGCCAATGAAGACGACGTGTGGCTCACGACCTATCGGAAAAAACATGATCAACTTGCACTCGAAACAGATGGGCGCAGCCGCGATTCGAGGCGGCTTGACGCACACTGACGGCGCTGT
>CAMDJU010000153.1 GCA_945900695.1 Bordetella parapertussis
CCAATGATGTTGACGATGCGCCCTTGGCCACGCTGGCCCATGCGCTTGATACACGGGTCGGTCATGTGCACATAACTGAAAAACTTGGCCTGCATGGCGTTGTGCCAGTCCTGGGGGGTGAGGTCGTCCACCGGCACCCGCTGCGCCGCGCCGGCGCTGTTGACCAGCACCTGCACCGGCCCAGCCACAGATTCGGCCTGGTCCAGCGCTTGCAAAGCCGCGTTGGCATCGCGCAAATCAGCGGCCACGGTATGCACCTGATCGGCGCTGGCGCCCTCCGTGATGAGTTGGTCGCGGGCCTTGGCCAAGGTCTCGGTGTTGCGCGCCACCAAAGTGACCCGCGCCCCCTGCGCCACAAACGCCTGGGCGCAAGCAAAGCCAATGCCTTGGCTGCCGCCGGTGATCAAAACATGTTCGCCTTTGAGTCCCAAGTCCATGAGGTATTCCTTGTTGTGATTGGCGCGCATTGTCGCTCTTTACGCTGCCAGATGTTGTCGCTTGGGGCGCTGGGTTGTGATGCCATATCGGGGTTTGCGTGGCATTGAACTTCACCTCTCAAACCGCCATCTCGGGGTATGCAAGCTTCCTCCAGTCGCTGCGCTCCGATGTCGTCGGGCCCGCACACCCACTCGTGCCGGTTTCCATGGGATATTGGGAAGCAGGTTGTTGGCGCGTAAAAACATTTGCCATTCACCAACAAGAAGGCATGCACACAGTCGCATGAATATATGCAGCTCGCAGCACCGATGGTGGGTGCGTCGCCCGACAACATCGGAGCGAAGCGACTGGCGGAGGGCGGCGTACCCGCCAGCGGGGCGTGCTCAGCCAAAGCGAGGCGAGCCACACAAGCTCAACTCACAAACATCCCAATAAATTGGAATCTGACCCCCATTTATTTGTATTCGCCTTGGCATCCTCATCAGGCAAAATCGGCCCGCCCCAATCGGGGCAGTTCCCCCGTTGTTCGTTCACACCCCTTGGAGATGCCCCCATGATTCCTGACCTCAAGTTGCGCCACATGGGCATGTTTGTGCGCGACATCGACACCATGGCCGCGTTTTACACCGAGGTGTTGGGGTTTTTGATCACCGACCGCGGCGATGTGCGCGGGCAAAAGGTGGTGTTTTTGAGCCGCGATGCGCATTCGCACCACCAGTTGGTGATGGAAAGCGGTCGCCCCCCTGGCGAGGGGCCGGGCTACGGTTTGCAGCAAATTTCGTTTTGGGTGCCCCAGCTCGATGGTCTGCGGGTGATGCACCAGCGGGTGCGCGAGCGCCAAGACACGGGATTGATCCAGTGCGTGGACCACGGTAACTCTTGGTCCCTTTATTTCCGCGACCCCGAGGCCAACCGCATTGAGGTCTATACCGACACGCCTTGGCACATTGCCCAGCCGTATTTGGAGCCGCTGGACCTGGACCTGAGCAACGCCGAGATCACCCGCCGCACCGAGCAACACATGGTGGGCAACCCCAGCAAACAAGACCGAGCCGATTGGGTGGCGGCCTTTGCCGAGCAAATCCGCGCCAACCACGCCGCGCGCAATCAGGCCTGAGGGCGGCCCACAACTGCACCTCGACACGCTCACGCACAAGCACACGCCAGCGGACCCGCACCAGCCCACGCGCGGTGCAGGCGCTGGTCGCAGCAACTCAGTCGGCGGTGACGTTGTATTTTTGAACCGAGCCCACCCAGCGCTCGATTTCTTCTTGCAAAAACGCTTGTTGCTGGCCCGGCGCGATGTTGAGCAGTCGCCCACCATCGCGCTCGACGCGGGCGATGAACTCGGGTTCGCGGTTGATTTGGGCCATGGCCTCGCGCAATTTGGCCACCACCGCTGGCGGGGTACCGGCGGGGGCAAAAATGCCAAACCAGCTCTCGCCCTCAAAGCGGGTCAAGCCGGTTTCGTTGACGGTGGGCACTTGGGCCAGGTGTGGGCTGCGCGCAGCAGAAGAAACCACCAATCCCTTGAGCTTGCCCGACTGCACGTATTGTTTAGAGGCCGACATGTTGTCAAACATCACATCCAAGCGCCCGCCCATCATCTCTTGGTGAGCGGGGGCCGCGCCCTTGAAGGGCACGTGCAAAGCCTCGATGCCCAAACTGCTGAGCAAGACCGCGCCCCACACATGCTGCAAGGTGCCCACACCACCCGAGCCATAGCTGAGTCGGCCTGGGCGCTCTTTGCCGTACTTGACCAAGTCGGCCATGTTGTTGACGGGCAAGTCGGCGCGCGCCAGCATGACAAACGGGTAAGCCGAGATATAGCCCAATGGGATGAAGTCGCGCGCGGGTTCATATGACAAATTTTTGATCAAGGCCTTGTTCATCACCATGTTGAAGATGCCCCCCATCAACAAGGTGTGGCCGTCGGCCGGGGCTTTGGCGACAAATTCGGTGCCCACCAAGGAGCCCGCGCCAGCGCGGTTCTCCACCACCGTGGGTTGGCGCAAAACCTCGGTGAGCCTTTGCGCCATGTTGCGCGCCAAGATATCGGTGCCGCCGCCCGGAGGCTGGGGCACGACCAAGCGAATGGGGCGGTTGGGAAACTCTTGAGCGCCCGCGGCCCAGCACAACAGAGCGGCCAACGCGCCCACAGCGCCGCGCCGCCACATCAATAAAGTTTTATGTTCCATTTGGGGTCTCCTGAATGAGTTTGTGTAAATTTTTGGGAATTCATCATGACAGGTTCAAGCGCTGGTGCGCGCGAACCCAGGTGCTGCATAAGGGCTCGGCATCAAACCGGCAAAAAGCCCAACTCGGTGCGCAACTTGGCCAACGCCGGGCTGGCCAAGTGCGAGATCAAGGCTTGGGCCATATCGACTTGGCGGGCGCGTTTGGCCAACACCGCGGTGTACATCGTGGCGAGTTCGTGCGCTTTGGGCAAGTCACCCACCAACTGCACGCCGGGGGTGGACAAAATTTCGGTCACCTGGGTGCAGCCGATGGCTTTGGGGTCTTTGCTCAGGCCCATGGCCTTCATCGCAGTGGCACCGTTGGGGTGGGGCCGCAAACGGTCGGCCAGCTCATCGGCCACGCCCAGTTTTTGCAACACCTTCATGAAGTGAATGCCCGCCGTGGCCAGTTGCGGGTCGGGGAAGTAAATCGCACTGGCCTTGCGCAAGCTTTCGCGCAATGCATCGGGCGTGGACACCGCGACGGGGGGCTGACCGGCCAGCACGGCCACGCCGGTTTTGACCACACCGAGGTCGTGCGCCGTATCGGCCATGGCCAGACCTTGTTGAATCAAGTCTTGCACCATGGGGCGGGTGAGGATGAGCACGTCACAGGGCGTGCCGTCGGTGAGTTTTTGCTTCATGGCACCGACCGCGCCAAAAGTGCCGCTCAGGTGCAGATCGTGCTGCGATTCAAAGTCATCGGCCAAGGCGCGCACCAAACCTTGCGCTGCGCCCCCACTCAGGATGTTCAAGGTGATCATGTTGCTCAGTCCATTTTGATGTTGGCAGCGCGAATGACTTGGGCCCATTTGGTCACATCGTCTTGGATGTACTTGTCAAACACGGTGGGGCTCATGACCATGGGCACCGCGCCCTGTTTGGCCCATTGCTGGCGCACATCAGCTTGGGAGGCAATTTTGGAGACGGCTTGGTTGAGCCGATCGACCACGTCCTTGGGGGTGCCTTTGGGGGCCATCAAGCCAACCCAAATGGCGGCCTCGTAACCGGGCACGCCCGCCTCCGACAAGGTGGGCACATCGGGCAACACTTCCGAGCGCTGGCGCCCGGTGGTGGCAATGGCGCGCACCTTGCCCGCTTTGACCTGCTCGGTCATGGTGGTCACCGCATCGAACATCAAATCCACCTGGCCCCCCAGCACATCGGTGCGGGCCCCCGAACTGCCTTTGTAGGGAATGTGCACCAGGTCAATTTTGGCCATGCTTTTGAACAACTCGCCGGCCATGTGATAGGGCGTGCCCGGCCCAGAAGACGCATAGTTGAGTTTGCCCGGCTGGGCCTGCGCGCGCTTGATCAGATCGGCCGCGTTTTGCATGCCGGTGCCGGGATAAGCCACCAGCACCAGGTCGGAGTAATTGATCGGGGCCACACCCACAAAGTCGCGCAGCAAGCTGTAGGGCTTGTTGGGGATCAAGGTTTCATTGACGGTGGAGGCATTGGACATGAGCAACAAGGTGTAGCCGTCGGCCGGGGCTTTGGCCGCCACATCGGTGCCAATGACCGAGCCCGCACCGGGCTTGTTGTCGACCACGAAGGACTGTCCCAAAGCGTCTTGCAAGCGCTGGGCGATGAAGCGCGCGTAGTTGTCGGCTGGCCCGCCGGTGGCAAAAGGCACCACGATTTTGACCGGGCGCTGGGGGTAGCCTTGGGCCCCCACCCAGGTGCTGGCGGCGAGCGCAGCCACCAAGGTCAACAGGTTGCGGCAACGTGGAAACAAGCTTCTCATGATCGGTGTTCTCACTCTAATTTGCCCATGCGCCGAACCACATCGCTCATGCGTTTGATATCGGCTTGGACGTACTTTTCAAAATCGGCGCTGTCCAAAAACTGGACCGGGCTGCCTGCATTGTGGATGACCTCGCGCGCCTTGGTGTCTTGAGCGGCCATGCGCGCAGCGGTGCGCAGGCGTTGCACCACCGCTTCGGGTGTGCCACTGGGCACAAACAGGCCCGACCACTGGGCGTATTCGGCATTGAAACCTTGGTCTTTCAGGCTGGGCACATCGGGCATGGACTCGAGCTTGCCCGTGCCCCAATGGCCCAGCACCCGGATCTTGCCCGCTTTGACGTGTTGCAACACGGTGGACGGCCCGGTGGAGACGGCCTCAATTTGCCCACCCAACAAAGCCAGCACCGCTGGGCCTGCGCCGGTGAAAGGCACATGGGTGAGCGCGATGGCGCTGGCTTGGGCCAATATTTCCATGGGCACATGCATGGTGCCGTAATTGCCCGACGAGCCGTAGTTGATGGCCTTGGGACGGCGGCGGGCGTCTTCCACAAATTCTTTGGCGGTTTTCCACGGCGCATCGGCGCGCACGGCCAACACCGTGGGGTCGGCGGTATAGCGGGCAATGGGGCGCAAATCGGTGTGGGCGTACATGGCGGGGCGGCCAACCAATGTATCGGCCTCGGGAATCACGCTCAAAGATGACAAGGCCATCAACACCGTGTACCCATCGGGCTTGGCCTTGGCCACCATGCCCATGCCAATGCCGCCGCCCGCGCCGGGCTTGTTCTCGATCACCACCGGCTGACCGAGTTCGCGCGCCATGGCCTCCGCCACAGGCCGGGCCACGATATCGGCCACGCCACCCGGTGGAAAGGGAACGACCATGGTGATGGACTTATTCGGGAAAGCGGGCTGGGTTTGTGCCGCCAATGGGGCACAGAATCCAACTGCTGCCATCCACATGGCAACAGCAAAACATCGAAGGGGGTGCAAGGTCTGTGTCATTTTTCTCTCCTGGAGATGGGTCTCACTTTCGGCACCTGCCGGGGTCAGTGCACTCTATCACCCTTGAAGGCCGTGTTGTGGCCAAGGTTTTAGGGTTTGTTCGCCATGATTTGTCTCGCCTGAGCGCCCATCAAACCACCAAGGGCGGCTCTTGCATGGCCTCGATTTGTTCTTGCAGCATATTGACTTGGCCGCGCCAATAGTCCGGCCCATCAAACCAAGGAAAGTGAGTCGCAAAAGACGGGTCGTCGCGCCGCCGGGCCAGCCAGGCGCTGTAGTGGAGCAGGCGCAGCGTGCGCAAGGGTTCAATCAACTGCAGTTCGCGCCGGTCAAACGCACGCATGGATTCGTAGCCGTCGATCAACTGCCCCAATTGCCGCGTTCGCTCCGCACGCTCGCCGCTTTGCAACATCCACAGGTCTTGTACCGCCGGGCCTTGGCGGGCGTCATCGAGGTCCACAAAGTGCGGCCCGCCCTCGGTTCGGTCGGTGGGGGTCCACAAAATATTGCCGGGGTGACAGTCACCGTGCAACCGAATGGTTTGCACCCCGCCGGCTTGGCCCACGGCCGCTGTGTCCCACGCTTGCCTCACCAAGGTGAGGGCTTGCTCACTGAGCGACGCCCACTCTGTCTTCACTTCTGGGGCCACGGCAGCTTGGCTGAGCAACCATTCGCGGGGCTCCACGCCAAAGGTTTGCAGATCCAAACTCGGGCGCTGGGCAAAGGCCGCGCGCTCGCCCACATGGTGGATGCGGGCCAAAAAGCGGCCAATCCACTCCAACACCTCGGGGTCGTCCAGCTCCGGCTGCCGCCCCCCTCGGCGCGGGCTGACACTGAACCAAAAACCCGGGTGCTGTGCTTCATCCACCGCCAAATGATGCAGTTGTTGTCCATGCAAGACCAAGGGGGCCACCACCGGAATGTCTTGCTGGGCCAACTCAGTGGCAAAAGCATGCTCCTCTGCTATGGCCGCTTGGGGCCAGCGCAAGGGCCGATAAAACTTGGCCACCACAGCCGAGTTGTCGTCGAGCATGGCCAAGTAAACCCGGTTTTCGTAAGAGCTCAAAGCGCTCAATCGACCATCCACCGCCAAGCCCAAGTCGGACAGGGCATCGAGCACGCGCAAGGGAGACAAGGCTTGGAAAAACGGTGCCACCGCCTCACACCCCCCAAACAATGGGTTG
>CAMDJU010000154.1 GCA_945900695.1 Bordetella parapertussis
ACCACCGATTGTTTGGGGTTGATGCGCTGCACGCGCGAGGCCATGGCCCGCAATTTGGCGTACAGGCCACTGGTTTGGGTGCTCGAAGCGTCCATCGCTTGGTTGGGTGAGCCATTCAAATCCACATGGCCGATCAGCGTTTGGATCGAGCCTGCCAATTCGCCTCCACCCATCCAGCCGTCGCTGCGTTGGCCTTGGGCGGTGGCGCTGATCAGATCAATTTTGTACTCCGACACCAAGCCAGCGGTGGTGTCGTTGCGAAAGTTTTTGTGTTCGTAGCCCCATTGCACGCTCGCATTGGCCGAGCGTGAGCGCAGCCAGGGCACGCTCAAGTCCAGACCAAAAGAATTGGAAGGGCCGCTGGGGTTGAGCGACACATATTGCGGCGAGATCAATTGGTATTTGCTGCCCGAGAGGTTCAAGCCCACACGCTTGCCCGCACTGCCCCAAGGCTCGCTGTAACCGACCTTGAGGTATTCGCTGCCTTCGGTGTGCATCCAGATCAGGCTGACGGTTTCTGCCCGTCCAAATCCGCCGTGTTGGTTCAGTTGCCCGATGGTGCGGGTGGCACCGGTGGCACTGACCACCGAGTTGTCAAACACCACGTTGCCGTCGGTGGCGGGGGCATCATCCAATCGGATCACAGCTTCGGTTTCGCCTTCTTTCTCGCCGGGACGCAGGCTCATTTGTGCCGATACGCCCGGTAACTCCGACAACAGCAAGGTGGCGCGGTCCAAGGCTGGCAGGTTGACCACTTGACCTTTGGGTTGCGCGGTTTCAACCAAATCCACGGCCAAGCCGGGGGGGATGCGCGGGTGTGGTCCGGGCTCGATCACCGCGCGGGCAAAGCGGCCTTCGCGCAGCGTGACCTGAATCAGCCCATCGGTCATGTCTTGTGGCGGGATTTCGGAGCGTCCCAACCGTCCTTGGCTGGCGTAGTGCTGGTCAAGCAGGGCGACGATTTGCTCCAGGCTTTTCATGTCCAGTGGTGTGCCCACCACAGCCTTCAGCACTTGCGTCAAATCGCTGGCACTGAACACGCTGTTGCCGTTGAACTCAAACCCCTTGACCACCGGAATCACAGGCGCTGGGGGAGGTGTCGCGGCAGCGGTGATGGGGGTTGCTGCTGGCGCTGGCGCGGCGGGCGCAACTGCGGTGGGGGGCATGGCCGTGGCTGGGGCGGCAGTTTCTGGCATGGGTGCGGCCGGCGTCGGCGCTGCAAAACGCACCCAATTGATTTTTTTGTCGCTGCTGTCCAATGGACTGGGCATGGCCGGGTTGACAGGTTTGGGCGGGAATTGCACCCATTGGTCGAAACGGCTGGGTGCGGCTGGGCTGGGCGCAGGTGTTTGGGCCGGGCTGGCCACGGTCCAAAGCAACCACCCCAGGCCAAACGCTTGGCGCAGCGATGCGCACACGCCGGCGGTCAACCGCTGGCGTGTGGTTTGGGGGGACAGTGATGGGCGCAAGTTCATCTGTGTTGCCACCCGCTTGCCTTGCCTGCGCCAACCATGGCAAAGGCCATGTGCAAAACGATGGCCTTCATTGATCGGCACGAGTTGGTAAAAATAAAGTGCCGATTCAACTTTTTTCAGTGGAACCTGATTTGGGCGGTACATGTGCGCCAAGTGACTGATTTGCTTTGATTTTCACAAATTTCGCCATAATGGTCAGCCTTCTACCCATCTCCGTGGGTGTGTCCCATCAGGTGCCTCTGGTGGTCCCCGTGACAACAAAGGATGACATCATGCAACGCAGAACCCTTCTCAAAACTGGCGCGGCCGCCCTGTGTGCCAGCGTGGCTGCACCCAGCTTGCGCGCCCAAAGCCTGCCCACGGGCAATGTGCGCATCGTGGTGGGTTTTCCACCCGGCGGCGGCACCGATGCCTTGGCCCGTGTGATGGCGGTCAAGCTGCAAGCGATGTGGAATGTCAATGTGGTCATTGAAAACAAAGCCGGGGCGGCCGGTGTGATCGCCGCCGACCATGTGGCCAAGCAAAACAACGATGGCACCACCTTGCTGATGGCGCACATCAACAGCCACGCCATCGCTCCCAGCTTGCAGCCCAAACTCGGTTATGTGGTCGAGCGTGATTTCACCCCCTTGGTGTTGGTGGGTGTGACGCCCAATTTGCTCATTTGCAATCCCCAACAACCGGCCAAAACCGTCAAAGAGTTGGTGGAGCTGTGCAAGCAAAACCCCGGCAAGATCAGTTTTGCCTCGGCCGGTGGCGGTTCGGCCCAGCATTTGGCGCTGGAGATGTTCAAACTGCGTGCGGGTATCCAGGCCTTGCACGTGCCCTATAAGGGATCGGGCCCGGCCTTGACCGATTTGATCGGTGGTCAGGTGCAATACTGCTTTGAGACCATGACCTCGGCCACACCGCATGTCAAGGGCGGCAAGGTGGTGGCCTTGGCCCAAACCCGCACCAAGCGGGCCAAAGGCCACCCGGGTGTGCCGACCATGGACGAGCAAGGCTTTGCCGGTTTTGACGCCACCACTTGGTATGGCCTGGTGGGCCCGGCGCGCATGAACCCGGCCATGGTCAAGCGCATGAACGAAGACATGAACCGCGTCATGGCCATGCCCGATGTACAAGAAAAGTTCGAGCAATACGGCGCCGAAGACGGCGGCGGAACCCCCGAAAAATTCACCCAATTCATGGCCACCGAGCAAGAAAAATGGGCCCGCGTGGTCAAAGACGCCAAGGTGCAGGCCGATAGCTGATGTCTTTTGGGTTGGCCCCTTGAGGGGCCGCATGGGCTGGTTTTGTGGGCCAGCGAAAGCCATGGGCCAGGTCAGCGCCTGGGTGGAGGTCTTGCCCCCCTGAGGGCCGTGGCCAGGGGGGAAGGCCGTTTCAGGCTTGGCCCCAAGGCTGGCGGCGAAACCAAACCAGGGACAAGCCCCCGGCACAGAGCAACAACACCAAAGACAGCGCAGCCCACAGGGCGGATATTTCCGTGTCGCGCCGCTCCAGCGCAAATTTGGTCGACAGGTGCTCGTAAATTTGTTTCAAGTCGTTGGAATTGCCCGCACGGAAAAACTCCCCCTCGGTGGCTTTGGCGATCGCTTGCAAGGTTTCTTCGTCCACCTTGGCATAAAAAGACGAGCCTTCAAAGCCTGGAATAAAACCATTGGGCGTGCCAAAGGCCACGGTGTAGACGCGCACCCCGCGCTGGGCGGCTTGCTTGGCCGCCTCGAGGGGGTCGGGGCCCGTGGTGCGGCGACCATCGGAGAGCAGCACAATCGCACCCGCCGAGTAGGAGCCCGCAGGCACTGGGGTAAAACTGGGCTTGGCTTTGGGTGGGGTGGCGGGAGCGGGTGCGGGACTGCCGTAGTTTGCGTAGCCGCCAAAGCCCTGACCATAAATGGCCGCCTCTAAATCGATGCCCGCGTTGGGCAGCAAGGTGGACAAGGCCATCAACAAGCCGCTGCCGGTGGCCGTGCCGCGCTGCAATTGAAAGCGGTCGATGGAGGCGACCAATTCATCGCGCTGATCGGTGATGCCTTGCACCAGTTGCGCAGCTCCGGCAAAAGACACCACACCCACCCGGATGCTGGGGGGCAACTCGCGGATGAAGTCTTTCACCGCTGCCTGGGCGGCTTTGATGCGGTTGGGCTCCACGTCTTCGGCCAGCATGCTGCGCGAGACATCAATGGCCAGCACCAAGGTCATGTAGTCGGCGGGCAACACCACGCTGGCCACCGGGCGGGCCATGCCCACCACCGCGCTGATCAGGGCCAAGCCCAGCAGGGCCGGGGGCACATGGCGGCGCCACAGCTTGCGCGGTCCCATGGCGGTGCGCACCAGCGCCAGGCTGGGGTAGGCCAAGGCGCTGCGCTGCTTGCGCCGCAGCAACCAAAGGTAAAAAGCCAGCAGCAAAGGCGCCAGCAACAGCGCCCACAGGGCTTGGGGCCAAACAAATTGCATCGGTGTCTGGGGGTCGGTTAAGGTCTGAGACACTTTATCACCCCTGGCTGTGCTATGGTTTATACATGAAACGCGCCACCGTTTATGCCAGCCAGCCGTCACCGGCGCGAAACCCCAGCCCGGGAGAGCAGGTGGCCCCCGCGCCAGCACCTCGCACAGCGCGCTGGAAAAACTGGTTTTTGCGCCACGAGCGCTGGGCCATGTTGCTCATGGGTTTGGCCATTGGCGGGGCCATGTGGTGGGCCAGCGAGCATTTCGGCACGCCGCGCCAGGTGTTGACCCAAAAAGACATTGATGCAGCGGTGTTGCACACCTTGGCCACCCAAGACCTGCCCTCGCGCACGGCCAAAGCGGCGGGATTGGTGTGGCCATCGGTGGTGCGGGTGCGCGCCTTTGGCACCGACCCCCAAAACCCGAAGGCTGGCGAAAAAGAATTGGGTGTGGGCACGGGGGTGGTGATCGTTGAAGACGGCACCATCTTGACGAATTTTCATGTGATCTCCAACGCCCAACGTTTGGAAGTGACTTTTTTCGATGGCCTTGAGTCGCCTGCCATGGTGATATCGACCATGCCTGAAAATGACTTGGCGGTGATCAAGCCGCAAAAAATCCCCGACGATTTGCAGCCCGCCACCATGGGCTCGAGCAGCAACCTGCAGCCCGGTGACGAGGTGGTTGCGGTGGGGTTTCCATTTGGCATTGGCCCATCCGTGTCTGCCGGCGTGGTCTCGGGCCTGAACCGCTCCTTTCAGCCCGAGGGCAAGATGGCCATGAAGGGCTTGATCCAATTTGATGCGGCCGCCAATCCCGGCAATTCGGGCGGGCCGCTGGTCAACCTCTCGGGTGAGGTGGTGGGCATCGTGACCGCCATCTTGAACCCAACCTCGGCGCGCACCTTCATTGGCATTGGCTTTGCAGCCACCATGGAGAGTGCGGGCAGCGCTGTGGGCATCCCCCCTTTTTGACACGGAGAAAAATCGACATGAATCCCAGCGAATGGAACCGAGGCATCAGCGCCGATCCCAACCACGATACCGCTGCCCTGATGGAGCGGGTGTTGTACGAAGTCAAGCGGGTGGTGGTTGGTCAAGACCATTTTTTGGAGCGCATGCTGGTGGCCATCCTGGCCCAGGGGCATTTGCTCATTGAAGGCGTGCCCGGCTTGGCCAAAACGCTCACCGTGAACACCCTGGCCAAGACCATTCGGGGCAGTTTCAAGCGCATCCAGTTCACCCCCGATTTGTTGCCCGCCGACTTGGTGGGCACGCGCATGTACAGCCAAAAAACCAGCGAGTTCAGCACCGTGTTGGGCCCGGTGTTTGCCAACCTGTTGCTGGCCGATGAGATCAACCGCGCGCCAGCCAAGGTCCAAAGCGCCTTGCTGGAAGTGATGCAAGAGCGCCAAGTCACCATCGCGGGCGAGACGCACAAAGTGCCCACACCTTTTTTGGTGATGGCGACCCAAAACCCGATTGAAACCGAGGGCACTTACCCATTGCCCGAGGCCCAGGTGGACCGCTTCATGATGAAGGTGTTGGTCGGCTACCCCCAGGAGGATGAGGAATTTGTCATCGTGCAACGGGTGATCGGTCAGGCCATTGAGGTGGCCGCTGTGACCAGCACCGATCAAATCGCCCAGTTGCAAAAAACCTGTCGCCAAGGCTATGTGGACCCCAGCCTGATCCAGTTTGCGGTCAAGTTGGTGTCGGCCACGCGCCACCCAGAGCGTTTTGGTTTGGCCGATTGGTCGCGATTCATCACCTTTGGGGCCAGTCCCCGCGCCACCATTGCCTTGATTGAAGGGGCCCGTGCCCTGGCGTTTTTGCGCGGTCGCAGCTATGCCTTGCCGCAAGATGTGCTGGACCTGGTGCCAGATGTGTTGCGCCACCGCTTGGTGTTGTCCTACGAGGCTTTGTCCGAGGGGCAGACCCCTGAGGCCATCATTGCGCAAATTTTGCAAGCCGTGCCGGTGCCCGATAAACCCTTGGACAGCCATGTTCGGACTGCGCCGACGGCTTGAGGCCTGGCGCGGCCGCCCCAGCCAGCCCAAAGACCCAAGCAAGATCCAGTCAGCGGCCCAGTTGACGGACCACGCCTCCCCGGCATTGACCGGGCTGTCCGGTGCGCCCGTGACCGATGCGGGATTGGCGCCCAGCTGGGAGGACCAAGCCACCGCCAGTTTTTCTGCGGCAACACAGCCCGCACCCGATGCCACGCGCCAGGCCGAGGCCTTGATGCGGCGCTTGGAGTGGACGGTGATTCGGCGCTTGGACGGCCAGTTGCAAGGCGACTACCGCACTTTGTTTCGCGGCGCGGGCTTGATGCTGGCCGATTTGCGCGAGTATCAAGCGCACGATGACGTGCGCCACATTGACTGGAATGTCACCGCGCGCATGCAAACCCCCTATGTGCGCGAGCACCAAGAAGACCGTGAGATGGCGGCTTGGTTTTTGATTGATTTGTCGCGCTCGGTGGCTTTTGGCTCGGGCCAAACCAGCAAACGCATGCTGGCCGCCGAAGTGGTGGGCGTGCTCGCGCGCATGCTGACCCGGCGCGGCAATCGGGTGGGGGCCATGGTCTATACCGGCGAACACGCGCATGCCGAATTCCATATTCCTGCGCGCTCGGGACGGCGCCACATGCTGCACCTGTTGCAAACCGTCAT
>CAMDJU010000155.1 GCA_945900695.1 Bordetella parapertussis
TATTCGGCCAAGGCCGAGTTGCTGTGGCAACCCGATGCCAGCCAATACGAGGCCCGTTTGGAGGTGTCGCACTTTTTGCTCGGATCACGGGTGCAAACCAGCCTGGGTCAAATCACCACCGAGGGGTTGGCACCGCGTCGGTTTGGTGACAAAGTGCGCAGCGAACAAGCGGCCCATTTTCAGCGCGACAAGGGGCTGATCACTTACAGCGCCAACACCCCTGACACACCGCTGCTGGCCGGCATGCAAGACCGCCTGAGTGTGTTTATTCAAATCTCAGGCATGCTGTTGGCGGAGCCTCAACGCTGGGGCACTGGCAGCGTGATGGGCTTTCACACCACAGGCGCGCGCGACAGCGAACCCTGGGCGTTTCAAGTGGCCGGCATGGAGCAGCTCAAAATGCCCTATGGCAATCTGGAGGCCCTGCGCTTGGTGCGACAAGAGGAAAAGCAATATGACCAGCGCGTCGAATTGTGGATGTCGCCCAGCTTGGAGCACCTGCCGGTGCGCATCCGCATCACCCAAACCAGCGGTGACCAAGTGGACTTGTTTTTGCGCAGCAAAACGCCGCCCAACGCCAGCCCTTGAGTCCATTTTTTATTGCGTACCCACTCAAGATTGGCTAGCAGGGGTCGATTCCACCCTTGAATGCCCCTTGGGGCGTGAAGGTCTGCCCCCAACGGGGCAGGTGGGTGGCTGCACCAGTGCAGCTGCGTTTTTGCAGGAATGCGGCCATGGGATACCTGATTTCATTTGTATTTGGCATTTTTGTGGCCACCATCGGACTGGGCGGGCGTGCACCGGTGTTGGATGCCCACTGGAGCCCGACCCACCAAACCGCCCCCGGCCCGCGTTGATTTCTTCCCCGGCTGCCATCGTTGGCCTTGAAATGGGCGTTTCAGCGCCGATATCAGGTTAATATGATCACCAACGACACCACGGGCAGCACCATGAATACGCTTTACGACTCCGAGTCATTTGCTGTAGTGCACATGGCAGCCGATGTGCCCAGCGACAAGCCACAACCCTCAGCCCAGCCCATGCTCTCGCGCCAGGGGTTCGAGATTGTCGACAAACGAAATGGCAAAGAGGTGTACCTCGATGGCTACTGGGCTGAGTTGTTTCAGCAGCACATCACCCAATGGCAGCTCAAAACCCCGACCCAAGACGAGGTAGAAGACACCCTGGCCCAGTACGCCGAATTGGCCCAAAACCCGGTGGTGATTCACTGAATTTGCACCATCCAGAGCTCTAATGGAAAAGCCCGCGCCAGCGGGCTTTTTTTATGCCGGCAGGCTGGTGATGGCGTCAGCCAAGGTGGCCACCATGTGCTCGATGTGTTCGCGCTCGACGATGAACGGTGGCGCAAACACCAGGTTGTCACCCGCACTGCGCACCAACACCCCCCGGCGCAAGCATTCTTGAAACACGGCATACCCGCGTTGCCCCGCACCTTGGGCAGAAGGGCTGAGCTCGACCGCAGCGGCCAAGCCCAATGAGCGAATGCCCACGACATGCGGCAAGCCTTTGAGGTTGTGGTGCATCGCCCGCCCAAGCAGGGGCCCCATTTGGCCTGCGCGCTCAAACAAACGCTCTTGGGCCATCAACTTCAACGTGGCGACCGCCGCCGCACATGCCACCGGATGCCCCGAGTAGGTATAGCCGTGCAAAAACTCAATCACATGGGCCGGGCCCCCTTGTTCGGTCACGGCCTGATAAATGGCCTCACGGCAAATCACCCCGCCCATGGGCACCACGCCATTGGTCACGCATTTGGCAAAGTTGAGCATGTCGGGCACCACACCAAAGTAGTCTGCCGCAAATGGCACGCCCATGCGGCCCAGGCCCGTGATCACTTCGTCAAAGATCAACAAAATCCCGTGCTTGTCACATATCTGCCGCAAGCGCTGCAAATAACCCAGGGGCGGGATGTACCAACCCGCGCTGCCGGAAACCGGCTCGACGATGATGGCGGCCACATTGCTGGGGTCGTGCAAGGGCAATATGCGCTGCTCCAACTCATTGAGCAGGTCGTTGGAGAACTGTGGCAACTCGCCTTCGATGTAGGCATGTTGTTGGGGGTCGTGGATGAACGCCATGTGATCCACCCGGGGCAGCATGGCCGCGCCAAAAGCTTTGCGGTTGCCGCCAATGCCGCCCACACTCATGCCGCCAAAACCCACGCCGTGGTAGCCACGCTCGCGGCCAATGAACACCGTGCGCTGGCCTTGGCCGCAAGCGCGGTGATAAGCCAGGGCCATCTTCAACGAGGTGTCGGCCGCCTCCGACCCAGAGGTGCAGAAAAACACCCGGTTCAAATCCCCCGGCGCCAACGCAGCCAGCATATCGGCTGCCTCAAACGCGCGGTCGTTGCCAAACTGAAAGGCCGTGGCGTAATCCAGCGTGTCGAGTTGTTTTTTGATCGCCTCATTGATTGGGGCGCGGTTGTGGCCCGCGCCCACGCACCACAGGCTGGAAATGCCGTCGAGCACCGGCTGGCCCTCTTGGGTGGTGAAGTGCATGCCGTCGGCGCCCACCAAGACCCGAGGCGCTTGGCGGAAGTCGCGGTTGGGCGTGAAGGGCAGCCACAAGTGATTGCCGTGCGATGGTGGTGTTTGCATGGGGGGCTCCCTGTGTGCGCCAGCCTTGGCCTTTCAGTGCCCGCCAGCTTCAAGGCATTCTAATTTGCAAGTTGTCCGGCAAGTCCAGCACCACGCTGCTGCTGGCGGTGACCACCCCCCAGGGTGAGGGCGTACTTTGGAGCGCACTCGGCGCATACACAAGTCCTGCGAAAATATCTGAATGACGCCTTCTTACATCCTCACTTTGTCGTGCCCCGACCGCCCGGGCATCGTCCATGCCGTTTCAGGTTTTTTGCTCGAGCGCGGTGGCAACATCGAAGAGGCCGCCCAGTACAGCGACTTGGCCACGGGTTTGTTTTTCATGCGGGTGCGTTTTGTCTGCGCCCAAGCCACCGAAGCGGTGCTGCGCGAGCAACTGACACAAATGGCTCCTGGCTTTGGCATGCGCTGGGCCTTGCACAGCAGCGGTCAGGCCATGCCCTGCGTGATCATGGTCAGCAAAGAAGGCCACTGCCTCAACGATTTGCTGTTTCGCTGCAAAAGCGGTTTGCTGGACGTGGATGTGCGCGCCATCATCAGCAACCACCGCGACTTCTACCAACTGGCCGCCAGCTACAACGTTCCCTTTCACCACATTGAAGTCAACGCCGCCAACAAGGCCCAGGCCGAGGCGCGTCAACTTGAAATCATCCATGCTGAAGGCGCGCAACTGGTGGTGTTGGCGCGCTACATGCAAATTTTGTCCAACGCCATGTGCGAACAACTGGCGGGCAAGGCCATCAATATCCACCACAGTTTTTTGCCCAGCTTTAAGGGTGCCAAACCTTATCACCAAGCCCACCACCGTGGGGTCAAGCTGATCGGCGCGACAGCCCATTACGTCACCGCTGACCTGGACGAAGGCCCCATCATTGAACAAGATGTGGCCCGTGTGGACCACAGCAAAACCGTTGAGGACCTCAGCGCCTTGGGGCGCGACACCGAAAGCCAGGTGTTGGCCCGGGCCGTGAAGTGGCACAGCGAGCACCGTGTGCTGCTGGATGGCCACAAAACCGTGATCTTCAAATGACCTCGCTGGCCCACCCTTTGTACTGACAAAGGGTTAATATTCCGCCTTGTGAGGGTGCGGCTGTTGCGCAGTATTTAAAACAGGCTTAAGGATCAGTTTGACCGCAACGCACACATCACACAGATGCGGCCGAGCACGGTAGTTCGCTTGACCTTTACGACATTCACGCACCCTTTTGTCCGGGTGCTTTGAACGCCCACCATGAATTCCCTGCAAAACCCGACCCAAGCCAAGGCTGAAACCGCAACGCGGGCCCCTTCCGCACGCTTCGTGCGTTGGCGCACGCCGCTGGTGGGCACCTTGATGGGCTTGATCATGCTGGGCTTGGGAAGCTTTGTGGTTTTGATGTCCCAACACCTGGCTCAAGAAAAGTCCCAAGAAACTTTAGAGCGCTCCTTGCTGCGCCAAGCGCAAGACATTGTGAAGTTTCGTAATTTTTATGCTTCAGAGATCATGGCTCCGGCCCAGGCACATGGCGTGCGCTTTTCTCACGACTTCAAAGACAGCCCAGGAACGCTGCCTTTACCCGCCACCATGGTGCTGGAACTGGGGCAGTTTTTCAATCAGCAAGAAAAAGGCAGCCTCACCCACTATTACAGCGACCTGCCCTTTCCTTGGCGTGCTTCACAGCGCCAGCTCGATGGGTTCCAACAAGACGCACTGGCGTTCCTGCGTCAAAACCCAGATCGACCTTACATCCGTGAGGAGGTGCGGGACGGCCTCACCATTGTTCGGTTGGCCCTGGCCGATCGCATGCAAGAGACTTGCGTGAGCTGTCACAACCAGTATCCAGGCTCGCCCTTCAACGAGTGGAAGGTGGGGGATGTGCGTGGCGCCCTGGAGGTGTCCATGCCCATCTATGCCACCCAAACCAGCACTGACAGCCTCATCAACTTCACTTTGGGCATGCTGACCTTTGTGGCCATGCTGGGTTTGTTTTTGTTCTGGCGGGCATTGAGCTCTGCGGACAAGCACTTGCAAACAGCCAAGGGTTTGGCGGCCAAATATCAAGACAGCAACGAAGCCTTGCGCACCGAAGTGTTGCAGCGAGAGGCCATGGAGCAAGGGCTTCGCGAGAGCCAAAAGGACCTGATCGAAGCAAAAGCCAAGGCCGACTCGGCCAACGATTTGAAAAGCCAGTTTTTGGCCAATATGAGTCACGAAATTCGCACCCCGATGAATGGAGTGGTTGGGATGACGCAAATGGCGCTTCAAACCAATTTGGATGCGCAACAGCGCGAGTTCATCAGTCTGGCCAATGTGTCGGCGAAACACCTGATGTCGGTGATCAACGATATTTTGGATTTCTCCAAAATTGAAGCCGGTCATTTGAGCTTGCACCCCATCGCTTGCAGTCCCTGGGACGTGGTGGTGCAAACGGTGCGCAGCTTTCAGTCAGAAGCCAAGGACAAAGGCTTGACTCTGTCCATTGACAACGCTGGGCAGCCCCCACCCACCGTGTTGCTTGACCCCGTGCGGTTGCGCCAGATTTTGACCAATCTGATTGGCAACGCCATCAAATTCACCGCCAAGGGCGGTGTGAAGGTGATCATGGGGGCAGAAAAAAGCCCGTTTACCGACACGGTGACCTTGAGCTTCTCGGTGCGCGATACCGGCATCGGTTTTGCGCCGGACCAGGCCTTGCGCTTGTTTGACCCATTCATCCAGGGTGACAGCTCCATCACCCGGTCTTTTGGCGGCACGGGCTTGGGCTTGGCCATCAGCCGCAACCTGATCAGGCTGATGGGCGGCGACATCCAAGCGCAAGGTCAATTGAACCAAGGGGCCACTTTCAGCTTTCACCTCAAAGCACCCATCGCCCCCGACTTTGACAGCGCCCATGCCTTTGATAGCTTTGGCTTGGGCCTTGGCGACCCAGCCAGGCCCGCGCTGCGCCAGCACATTTTGGTGGTCGAAGACCACGCCATCAACCTCAAATTGGCGTGCTTGTTGCTGGACAGGATGGGCCACACCCATGTCAGCGCCCTGAATGGGCAAGAAGCCTTGCACCTGCTGCAAACGCAACGTTTTGACATGGTTTTGCTCGATGTGATGATGCCGGTGCTCGATGGCATGAGCACCCTCAAGGCCTTGCGCTACCTGACCAACCCAGATCTGGCAAACATCCCTGTGATCATGGTGACTGCCCATGCCATGACCGGCGACCGAGAGCGATTTTTGGCCGCAGGTGCCAATGGTTATGTGTCCAAACCGATTGGTTTTGAGGCCTTGGAGGATGAAATCCAGCGATTGGCCATTCACCCCACGCACCCCCATTGATGCGCATGGTTTTGCCTGGACTCCCTACACGGGGCGGCTTTTGGCCCTACATTGGAGCCCTGTCGACGTGAAAGCCCCCCATGACTGCTGTGCTCGAAAAACCGCTCGCCACGCCCCAGGCTGATACGCCCGTGCCCAAAGACTTGGTGCTGTCGGCCCTGCGCGCCGTGTTGCCCGCCCACGCGGTGCTGTCCTCCAGCGAAAACACCACGCCTTACGAATGCGATGGCCTCACCGCCTACCGCCAACGCCCCATGTGCGTGGTGCTGCCCGAAACCTACACCCAGATACAAGACGTGCTGCGCACCTGCCATCGGCTAGGCGTGCCAGTGGTGGCACGAGGTGCGGGCACGGGTTTGTCGGGCGGGGCCATGCCGCATGCGCAAGGCGTCACCTTGTCACTGGCCAAGTTCAACAAGATTTTGAAAATGGATGTGCACAGCCGAACCGCCGTGGTGCAGTGCGGTGTGCGCAACTTGGCCATCAGCGAAGCGGCTGCCCCTTTGGGGCTGTACTACGCACCCGACCCGTCGAGCCAAATCGCTTGCACCATCGGCGGCAATGTGGCGGAAAACTCCGGCGGTGTGCACTGCTTGAAATACGGCCTGACCCTGCACAACGTCTTGAAGGTGAAAGGCTTCACCATGGACGGCGA
>CAMDJU010000156.1 GCA_945900695.1 Bordetella parapertussis
CCGCTCGGGCGAGACCAGCAGCACGTCGATGGTGTCAGCGTCGAGCCGCTGGAAAACCTCATCCCAGTCGTCAATATTCGTGGAGTTGACCGTGGCCGCCTTCAGGCCCGCCCGCTCAGCCGCGCTCACCTGATCGCGCATCAGCGCCAGCAGGGGCGAGACCACCAACGTGGGCCCAGCGCCCGTGCTGCGGATCGCATGTGTGGCCGCCCAGTACACCGCCGACTTGCCCCAGCCGGTGGCCTGCACCACCAGCACCCGTGACGCAGACTGCAGCACGGCATGCACCGCGTCCACTTGGTCCGCACGCGGCACCGCACCCGGACCGGCCAGGCGGGCCAGAATGGTGTGCATGTGCTGTTCTGCAAATTCGCGCTCAACCCTGCCAGTGGTGGTCATTTGGAAGCTCCCCTGTCGCCTTTTGCGGCGTTTTTATTGGAGAGCTATTTTGGGGCCACAACCCCGGCCATGTCCACCCCATCACGCTTTGCGACCTTGTGCGGCCAGGCGCCGGCGCGTTTCCGGGCCCATCGCAGGGCCATCAACGCATAGGAAATCCAACCACATTAGCACTTTGATAGCGCATGTGATGGGCATCAAAAGCCCACCTACTGGGGTCTGCTTGGGTGCTTGCTCTGGGCCGGTTACCCGATATGTTTCGGTAAGACCGGTTTTGAGCTGTGTCAGGCGCAGCCTGCCTCGCAACGATGGCCTTGAATCTGGCGCGGGCCCCTACTCGGCGAAGATTCAGGCCGTGGCCGTCCAGTTCCAAGGATTGAGCAGCGCCGCGCCCGTCGCCGAAAAGTCGCCCTCATTGCGGGTCACGACCGTGAGCCCATGCACCAGCGCGGTGGCGGCGATCAGTCCATCCCGGTAGGGCTTGGGGTCGGGCACGTTCAGACGGGCGCAGCACAGAGCTATTTCAGTGGTGACGGGCAGCGTGCGCCCAGCGAACAGCGGCAGTACTTGCGCGTCAAACCAGTGCCTCAAGGCCCCAGCCTGGGCAGCATCGCACCGTTGAAGCAGCAGCAAGCCCTGCTCGATTTCTTGCAAGGTGATGACCGACACAAACAAGTCCCTGGCGCTCACTTGTTCGCTCCAGGCGGCCACCTTGGGGTCGGCACGCCCGAGCCGAATCTTGCGCATCTCTGACAGAGCGTTGGTATCGAGCAAAAAACTCATGACAGGTCCGCAGATCTCGCCCAATCACGAGAAGGCTGCAACACCTCGTCCAACTCATCGGCCACTGGCATGGCCAACAAGTCGGCCACAGACTGCGCTGGCCCTTGCAAGGCCTGGTAAGCGGCGTAGCTCATGAGCACATGGGCCGGACGGCCACGGTCGGTGATGAGCAGCGGCTCCTCAGTGGCGCGATGGCGCAAGGCGCTGGCTTGGCGGTTGAATTCCTGGCTGGTCGTGGTTTGCATCATGGCCTCGATTCAAAGTATGTAGGTACGTATTTTATGATCATATGGACTTCCGTCAACCATATGAAAGCGTGCAGGCTCATGCCCATTTGCTTGGCATCTTCTTCGAGCTACAGCTTGAGTGCGCCGGGAAGTTTGATGCCGGTGTTTTTTCAGCATGGATATACTATGGCATAGACCATTGCGCCGTGGAGTTTAAACATGTCACAAACCGCCAAACTTTTCCTGAACGGTCGCAGCCAGGCCGTGCGCCTGCCAGCGGCCTACAGGTTTGACACCGAAGAAGTCTTTATCCGCAAAGACCCGATCACGGGTGATGTGATCCTTTCGCGCCGTCCCGATGACTGGACTGGTTTTTTCGCGGCGGCTGACAACGCACAGGTGCCTGACGACTTTTTGAGCCCCGAGGAACGCACGCCACACGGCCAAGCCGAGGCTACAGATCGCGACCCTTTTGAGTCGTTACCCAACACATTGGGGTACTGAGCCAGACCATGAACACACGCTACCTGCTGGACACCAACACGGTCAGCCACCTCATCAAACGCCATCCGCAGGCTACCCAACACTTGCTGGATGTGCCCATGCACAGCGTTTGCATATCGGCCATCACGGCAGGTCAGCTGGCCTATGGTTTGGCAAAACGACCCAAAGCACTGGCATTGAAAGCGGCTGTGCACGAATTCTTGCGACGCGTAGAAGTGCTGCCGTGGGACGAAGCCGTGGCTCAGACCTACGGCACACTGCGGGCGCAACTGCAAAGCAAAGGCATCAGCCTGTCGGCGCAGGACATGCAAATTGCGGCGCATGCACTGGAAGCCAAAGCCGTGCTGGTCAGTAGCGATGCTGCCTTTTTAAATGCAGCTCAGCTCCAAATCCAAAATTGGATGGATGCCATCAGGTGATGAGATTTCTACGCCCTGAGTAAAGACACAAGTTCATCAGAAAAAGCCGCCAACCCTTTCAGGTTGGCGGCTTTGTTAGTTGGAGCTTGAAGCGTTTATTTCTTGCTTGGCGGCAAATCCGTACAAGACCCATGCGCCACCTCGGCCGCCATGCCAATGCTTTCCCCAAGAGTCGGATGGGGATGGATGGTTTTGCCAATGTCCACCGCGTCGGCGCCCATCTCGATCGCCAAGGCGATCTCGCCAATCATGTCGCCTGCGTGCGTGCCGACCATGCCGCCACCCAGGATCTTGCCGTGGCCATGGGCCTCGGGTGAATCGTCAAACAGCAGTTTGGTCACGCCTTCATCCCGGCCATTGGCAATGGCGCGGCCTGATGCCGTCCACGGGAACAAGCCTTTTTTGACCTTGATGCCTTGCGCTTTGGCCTGGTCTTCGGTGAGGCCGACCCAAGCCACCTCGGGGTCGGTGTAGGCGACGCTGGGGATGACGCGGGCATTGAAGGCCGCAGCAGCCAACTCTTTATTGCCTTGCAGTTCACCGGCGATGACTTCAGCGGCCACATGCGCTTCGTGCACCGCCTTGTGCGCCAGCATGGGCTGGCCCACGATGTCGCCAATGGCGAAGATGTGCGGCACGTTGGTGCGCATCTGGATGTCCACGTTGATGAAGCCCCGGTCGGTCACGGCCACACCGGCTTTGTCGGCACCGCATTTTTTACCATTGGGCGTGCGGCCCACGGCTTGCAACACCAAGTCGTAAACCTGGGGTGCTGGGGCCGTGCCGCCGGGTTCTGCGCTCTCGAAAGTGACTTCAATGCCTTCAGCCAAGGCGCGTGCGGACACGGTCTTGGTCTTGAGCATGATGTGGTCAAAGCGCTTGGCGTTCATCTTTTGCCAGACTTTGACCAAGTCGCGGTCCGCGCCCTGCATCAGGCCGTCCATCATTTCCACCACGTCCAGGCGTGCGCCCAGGGTGCTGTAAACCGTGCCCATCTCCAAACCAATGATGCCGCCGCCCAAGATGAGCATGCGCTTGGGGACTTCTTTGAGCTCCAAGGCGCCGGTGCTGTCGACCACGCGCGGGTCGTCTGGCATGAAGGGCAAATGCACCGCTTGCGAACCGGTGGCGATGATGCAGTTTTTAAAGGCGATGACTTTTTTGGTACCGGTTTTGTCTTGGCCGGTTCCCGTGGTTTCTTCCACCTCCACCTGGTGGCTGCCCACAAAGTGGCCAAAGCCACGCACGGTGGTGACCTTGCGCATTTTGGCCATGGCCGCCAAACCACCGGTGAGTTTGCCAATGACTTTTTCTTTGTGGCCGCGCAACTTGTCGATGTTGACCGCGGGCTTGCCAAAGTCCACGCCCAGGTCGGCCATGTGGGCCACTTCATCCATCACCGCCGCCACGTGCAACAGCGCTTTGGACGGGATGCAACCGACGTTCAAACACACGCCGCCCAATTGGGCATAGCGCTCGACGATGACCACGTTGAGGCCCAAATCCGCCGCACGAAACGCCGCGCTGTAGCCGCCCGGGCCACCGCCCAAAACCAAGACATCGCAGTCCAGGTCCACGCTGCCAGCAAACGTGCTGGCAGGGGTGATAGCCACCGGCGCAGCTGCCACGCTGGGTGCGGGGCTGGCAGCAGCGGGCGTTGGCGCAGCCGCCGCTGAGGCCGTTGCTGGGGCCGCAGAAGCTGCCGTTGCTGGGGCCGCAGCGCTGGGTGCCGCCGCAGTTGCGGCTTCAAGCACCACCACCACCGAGCCTTGCTTGACCTTGTCGCCCAGCTTGACCTTGATCTCTTTGACCACCCCAGCGTGTGAAGAGGGGATTTCCATCGACGCTTTGTCGCTCTCGACCGTGATCAGGCTTTGCTCGGCGCGAATGGTGTCACCGGGTTTGACCAGCAGTTCAATCACCGCCACTTCATCGATGTCGCCAATGTCGGGTACGTGTATGTCTAACAGTGCCATGTTGTTCTCGCAGGTTGCGTGGACGCCACCTTGTGCGGGTGGCGAGAGTCCCCAATGAATTAGAGCAAAACGCGCCGGAAGTCGCCCAGGATTTGGCCCAGGTAAACATTGAAGCGGGCTGCGGCCGCGCCGTCGATGACGCGGTGGTCCCAGGTCAGCGACAAGGGCAGCATCAGGCGGGGCACAAAGGCTTTGCCGTCCCACACCGGCTCCATGGTGCTTTTGCACACACCCAAGATGGCCACTTCGGGCGCATTGATGATGGGTGTGAAGTAACGCCCACCAATGCCGCCCAAGCTGGAAATGGTGAATGTCGCGCCCGACATTTCGGCGGGGCTCAACTTGCCTTCGCGGGCCTTCTTGGCCAGCTCGCCCATTTCTTGGCTGATTTGCAAAATGCCTTTTTTGTCGGCGTCTTTGATCACCGGCACCATCAAACCGTTGGGCGTGTCGGCGGCAAAACCGATGTGCCAATAATTTTTGTAGACCAGGGCGTCGCCATCGAGCGAGCTGTTGAATTCGGGATATTTTTTGAGGGCGGCCACACAGGCCTTGATCAAAAACGCCAGCATGGTGACCTTAACGCTTGCGTTAATTCCAGCTTTTGCCGACTTTTCGTTTTCCAAGTTGGTCAACACGCGGAAGGCTTCGAGGTCGGTGATGTCGGCGTCGTCATGGTTGGTGACGGCCGGGATCATGATGGCATTGCGCAACAGGTTGGCACCGCTGATCTTTTTGATGCGGCCCATTTCTTTGCGCTCGATGGGGCCGAACTTGGCAAAGTCCACCTTGGGCCAAGCGATCAAACCCAGCGCAGCACCGTCACCACCCGCCGGGGCTTTGGCCGCTTGGGCTTGGGTGCGGGTGTCACCGGCCATCACCGAGCGGGTGAAGGCTTGCACATCGTCTTCGATGATGCGGCCCTTGGTGCCTGTGCCTTTGACTTCGGCCAGCGGCACGCCCAACAGGCGCGCCAATTTGCGAATCGACGGCGAAGCGTGGGGCAGGCCTGTGGCCGGGGTTTGGGTGGGGGCATGCGCGGCCAACACGGCTGCGGGGGTAGACACTGGTGCCGGCATGGGCGCAGGCACGGCTGCGCTGACAGGTGCAGCGACCGGGGCTGTTGCTGCCGCAGGTGCGGCGCTCAGCGCTGACATTGGCGCAGCCGGGGCAGCTGTCGGTGCTGGTGATGCAGCAGCGCTGGCTTCAGCCACATCGAGCACGACAACCACGGAACCCTGCTTGACCTTGTCGCCCAATTTGACCTTGAGCTCTTTGACCACCCCAGCGTGCGAGCAAGGGATTTCCATTGACGCCTTGTCGCTCTCCACGGTGATCAAGCTTTGCTCGGCCTTGACGCTGTCGCCCACCTTGACCAACATCTCAATCACGGCCACTTCATCAAAGTCCCCAATGTCGGGGACCGTCACATCCATCATCGCCATCTCTCGTCTCCGTTGGGTTTTTAAGCGTACAGGGGGTTGATTTTGTCGGCCTTCAAGCCATATTTCGCAATCGCCTCAGCCACCTTGGCCACTGGCATGGCGCCGCTCTCGCTCAAAGCTTTGAGCGCGGCCACCACGATGTAGTGGCGGTTCACCTCGAAGTGTTCACGCAGCTTGCTGCGGAAGTCACTGCGCCCAAAACCATCGGTGCCCAGCACTTTGTAGGCGCGGCCAGCGGGAATGTAGGCGCGGATTTGCTCGGCATAAGCTTTCATATAGTCGGTGGACGCGACAACCGGGCCCTCGTGCGGCGTCAACTGCTGCGCCACAAAGGATTCACGGGGTGCATCGGTGGGGTGCATCAGGTTCCAACGATCCGCTTGTGCACCATCGCGGGCCAACTCGTTGAAGCTGGGGCAACTCCAGACATTCGCGGCCACGCCCCAATCGGCGGCCAACAAATCGCGTGCAGCCATGGACTCGCGCAAGATGGTGCCCGAACCCAGCAGGTTGACGCGGGGCATTTTTTTCGCGCCTTCTGCGGCTTGCAGCAGGTACATGCCTTTGATGATCTGTTCTTCGGTGCCCGCAGTCAGACCGGGCATGGGGTAGTTTTCATTCAGCAACGTGAGGTAGTAAAACACGTTCTCTTGTTTTTCCACCATGCGCTTCAAACCGTGGTGCATGATGACCGCCACTTCATGGGCAAAGGTCGGGTCGTAGCTGACGCAGTTGGGGATGGTGCCTGCCAAGATGTGGCTGTGACCGTCTTCGTGCTGCAAGCCCTCGCCATTCAAGGTGGTGCGACCAGAAGTGCCGCCCAA
>CAMDJU010000157.1 GCA_945900695.1 Bordetella parapertussis
CCAGCCAGGTTTTTGAGCAAGTTGTTGATGGCCACCAAGCGGCGGGTTTGCACATCGATCAAACCGCGCTCGGCACTGAGCTCACTGGTTTGGGCCGTGACCACCGCCAGATAGCTGACCGCACCGGCTCGGTACTGGGCTTCGGCAATGGACAAGTTGCGCCGGGCGGCTTGCAAAGCTTGGGCTTGCACCTGGGCTTGCAATGCCAATTGGGCTGCGGCCACCAAGTTGTCCTCCAACTCCTGCATGGCGGTGAGCACAGTCTGCCGGTAAGTGGCCACGCTGGCGTCGCGTGCGGCCAAGGCATCAGCACGGGCAGCGCGGCGCAAACCGCCATCAAACACCGATTGAACCAAGGACGGGCCGAACAACCAAAACACATTGGAAGCACCGACCAAACTGCCCAAGTCTTGGTTGCGGTAGCCGGCATTGGCCGACAAGGTGAGCGCCGGGAAAAAGGCCGCCTGTGTCACCCCCAATTGGGCGTTGGCCGCGGCCACACGCCGCTCAGCGGCGGCCACATCGGGCCTGCGCAGCAACAAAGCCGTGGACAAGGTTGGCGGCAAGTCGGGCACGCCAAAGGATTGGGTGCGCGGGGCCAATGCCAGGGCAGATGGCGACTGTCCCACCAGCACCGCCAGCGCGTGGCCCAGTTGCGTGCGTTGGGTGCGCAGGTCCAAGCGCTGGGCTTGCGCGGTTTGCAACTGCAACTGCGCTTGCGCCACATCTGCGGCTGAGACCACGCCGGCTTGGTAGCGGTAATCGGTCAATTGCAGCGACTTTTCATAGGCCAACACCGCTTGATTGAGCACCGCCAATTGCTGGTCTGCGCTGCGCAAAGCCAAATAGGTTTGAACCAATGTGGACTGGGCCGACAAGCGGGCAGCGGCCAAGTCTTCGCGGCTGGCTTGCAAACGCGCATCGGCCGCGCGGTTCAAGCCACTGAGACGGCCCCACACATCAAGCTCCCACGACATGGGGGCGCTCAAGCTGTAATTGGTGCCGGTCACCGTGGCCGGTGTGTTTTCGCTGCGCGACACGCCCAGGTTGGCATTGACCGTGGGATACAAACTGGCTTGGGCCGTGCCCACTGCGGCCTGGGCTTGGCGCACCAGCGCCGCCATGGCCTGTAAGTTGTGGTTGCCCAGCACCAATTGGCGCTGCAAATCATCGAGCAACGGGTCTTGGAACAGCAGCCACCAAGCGGGGTCAGATGCGGGCAAGGGGCTGGCCGATTGCCATGGGCCGGTGGCCGCAGGTGGGGGCAAATCCACGGCGGGCATGGGATTGGGTTTGAGCCAAGCACAAGCAGACAGCATCAGGGCCATGCTCGCCAGGGCGAATCGAAGTGATGGGACAACTCTCATGTGGGGCTCCATTGTGCAGCGGGTGTCGATTTGGGTGACCACACCCGAGGCCCCAACACGCGCTGGCGCAAGCGCTCCAAGCCCACAAACACCACGGGTGTGGTGTACAAAGTTAACAACTGGCTCAGCAGCAAGCCCCCCAGCACCGACAAGCCCAAAGGCCAGCGCAACTCAGCGCCGTCGCCTTGGCTCAAGGCCAAGGGCAAAGCCCCCAGCATGGCGGCCAAGGTGGTCATCCAAATCGGGCGCACGCGCAACTGACAGGCTTGGTAAATGGACTGTGCGGCACTCCACCCCCGGCGTTGCCGCTCCAAGGCAAAGTCGATCATCAAAATCGCATTCTTTTTGACAATGCCAATCAACAAGATCACCCCAATCATGGCGATGATGGAAAACTCAGTATCAAACAGCATCAAGGCCAATAAAGCGCCCACACCGGCCGAGGGCAAGGTGGACAAAATGGTGATGGGGTGCAACAGGCTTTCGTACAAGACACCCAGCACCAAATACAGCGTGACCAAGGCCGCCAGGATGAGCAAAGGCTGCGTCTCCAAGGACCGCTGATAAGCGTTGACCGTGCCCGAAAAACTGCCCCGCACAGACACGGGTATTTTGAGCTCGCCCAAAGCTTTGTCCATGGCTTGGGTGGCTTGCGACAGCGATACCCCAGGGGCCAAACTGAAACTGATGGTGTCCGAGGGCACGCCGCCTTCGTGGCTGACCGACAAAGCCGTGTGGGTCATCTCTAGGCGCGCAAAAGCGCTCAAGGGCACGGCTTGGCCACTGGTGTTGATGAACTGCATTTGCTGCAATGACTCTGGACCTTGCAGGTGCTGGGGGGCCAACTCCATCACCACCCGGTATTGGTTCAAGGGGTGATAAATCACACCCACTTGGCGCTGACCGTAGGCGTTGTTCAAGGTGGCATCGATCATGCGCATGCTCAAGCCCAGGCGGGCCAGGGCCTCGCGGTCGATCACCAAGCTGGTTTGCAAGCCCCGGTCTTCATAGTCGGTATTGATATCTTCCAATTGGGGCAAGCGGCTCAGGGCCAAGCGGATGCGGGGCTCCCACAAACGCAGCTCTTCCAAGTGATCGGCTTTCAAGGTGTATTCGTATTGGGCGCTGGAGACGCGGGCGCCAATGCGCAAATCTTGCCCCGGCACCAAAAACAACGAGGCCCCGGCTTGTTTGGCCAGCTTGGGGCGCAAGCGGGCGACGACTTGATCGGCCGACACATCGCGTTGATCGCGCGGCTTCAAGGACAAAAACATTTGCGCCGAGTTGCGCCGCCCACCACCGGTGAAACCGGTCACGCTTTCCACCGCTGGGTCGGCACGCACGATGGCAATAAATTCATCCAAGCGTTTTTGCATGGCCTGGAACGAGGTGCTTTGATCGGCCCGGATGGAGCCAAAAATGCGCCCGGTGTCTTGTTGCGGGAAAAATCCTTTGGGAATGGATTGGTACAAATACACATTCAGCCCAATGGCTGCGAACAAAATCAACCACATCACCGGTTGATGGCGCAGTGCCCAAGCCAGGCTGACGCGGTAAAACCGCGAAGCCTTGGGGCGACGCGCCCACCAGCGCCGCCACCCTGTGAGCTGAGGCAGGGGTGCCACTGGCGCAGTGGGTACCGAACGGACATGGGGCTGCAACAAGGCCGCGCACATCATGGGCGTGGTGGTCAGCGAGACCCACAGCGATATCAAAATGGCCAGCGAGAGCACCACCGCAAATTCATGGAACAAGCGGCCCAGCACCCCGCCCATGAGCAAGATGGGGATGAACACAGCAATCAATGACAAGCTGATGGACACCACGGTGAAGCCAATTTCGCGGCTGCCCCTCAGCGCAGCTTGTAAAGGCGTGGCACCGCGCTCCAGGTGGCGGGTGATGTTCTCCAGCACCACAATGGCGTCATCCACCACAAAGCCCGTGGCAATGGTCAAAGCCATCAGGGACAGGTTGTTCAAGCTGTAGCCCAGCAGGTACATGCCTGCAAACGTGCCTGCCAGCGACACCGGCACGGCCACGCTGGGAATCAAGGCCGAGCGCAGGCGGCGCAAAAACAAACCCACCACCACGATCACCAAACCCACCGAGATGGCCAAGGATTTTTGGATCTCGGCCAAGGAGGCGCGAATCGTCAAGGTGCGGTCAGACACCACTTTCATGTCCACCGCCGCAGGGATGCCCGCTTGCAGCACCGGCATCAAGGCGCGCACCCGGGCCACGGTTTCGATCACATTGGCTTCTGGTTGTTTGTTGAGCAAGATCAATATGGCTGGCTCGCCATTGGACACGCCGTAGTTGCGCACGTCTTGTACCGAGTCACTGACCTGGGCCACGTCCTGCAGGCGCACGGCGCGGCCATCGCGGTAGCGCAGCACCAAGGGGGTGTAGTCTTCGGCGCGGCTGGCCTGGTCGTTGGCGCCAATTTGCCAACTGCGTTGGGCATCTTCGACCTGGCCTTTGGGCCGGTTGGCATTGGTGGCCGCCACCGCCATGCGCACATCTTCCAGTGACAGGCCTTGGCTGGCCAGTTTGGTCGGGTCAATTTCGATGCGCACCGCAGGCAAGGCCCCGCCGCCAATGGTCACCTGCCCCACCCCTTCCACTTGCGACAAGCGCTGGGATAACAAGGTAGAGGCCACGTCATACAGCTGACCACGGGAGAGGTTTTTCGAGGTCAGGGCCAAAATCAAAATCGGTGCGTCGGCCGGGTTGACCTTGCGGTAGCTGGGGTTGCTGGGCATGCCCGTGGGCAACAGGGCGCGCGAAGCGTTGATGGCCGCTTGCACATCGCGCGCCGCGCCGTTGATGTCGCGGCTCAGGTCAAACTGCAAGGTCACCCAAGTGTTGCCCAGCGAGGAGTACGAGGTCAGCTCGCTCACCCCTGCAATCGTGCCCAGCGCCCGCTCCAAGGGCGTGGCCACGGTGGCGGCCATGGTCTCCGGGCTGGCCCCCGGCAAATTGGCCTGCACAGAAATGGTGGGGAAATCAACCTGGGGCAAGGGCGCCACCGGCAACTGGAAATACGCCAACACGCCGGCCAGGGCCAGGCCCAAGGTCAGCAAGGTGGTGGCCACAGGCCGCGCCACAAAGGGAGCCGAAAAATGGGGGGGGCCATCGGCCCAGGCATCGCGCACGCGTGTCATGACCGCACCCGTTGCAAGCGCCGCGCAAAAAACAAGTAAATCACCGGTGTGGTGTACAGGGTCAACCACTGGCTCAAGATCAGGCCGCCCACCATGGTCACGCCCAGGGGTTGGCGCAACTCGCTGCCCACGCCGCTGCCCAGCATCAAGGGCAAGGCGCTGAGCAAGGCGCACAAGGTGGTCATCAAGATCGGGCGAAAGCGCTGCAAGCAAGCTTGGTGAATGGCCTCGCGCGGGGCCAGCCCTTGTTCACGCTCGGCATCCAAAGCAAAGTCGATCATCATGATGGCGTTTTTCTTGACGATGCCAATCAACAACACAATGCCAATCACCGCGATCATCCCCAGGTCCATGCCCGCCAACAGCAAGGCCAGCAAAGCGCCCACACCGGCCGAGGGCAAGGTGGACAAAATGGTGATGGGGTGGATGTAGCTCTCGTACAAAATGCCCAGCACGATGTACATGGTGACCACGGCGGCCAGGATCAACCACAAGGTATTGACCAGCGAGGCCTGAAACGCCAATGCCGCCCCTTGGAAACGGGTTTCAATGTTCACCGGCATGCCTTGGGCCAACAGTTCCACGCGGGCGGCCTCGATGGCCTGCACCGCTTGCCCCAAGGAAAAACCGGGCGCCGGGTTGAACGACAAGGTGACGGCCGGGTACTGCGCCACATGGGTGATGCTGAGCAAAGCGGGTTTTTCCACCACCTGGGCCAACGACGACAAAGGCACTTGCACGCCTGCGGCGGCAGGGACATACAAGCGCTGCAAAGCCGCTGGACCCAGGCGCTGGGCGCTGGCCACTTCCAACACCACGCGGTACTGGTTGCTTTGGGTGAAGATGGTCGAGATCAAGCGCTGACCAAACGCGTTGTACAAAGCCAAGTCGATGGCCGACACACTCACCCCCAAGCGGGCAGCGGCCTCACGGTCGATCTGCACATAGGCTTGCAAGCCCTGGTCTTGGTAATCGCTGGCCGGGTCGGTCAGCTCAGGCATGGCGCGCATGCGCTCGATCAAACGCTGTGACCACCCGCCCAGGGCCTGCAGGTCTGGCCCGCTGAGCATGAACTGGTATTGGGTGCGCGCCACCCGGTCTTCGATGCTCAAGTCTTGCACCGGTTGCACAAAAATGCGCATGCCACTGACCTGATCACCCAGCCGGGTCAGGCGCTCAACCACCACAGGCAGCGCTGCATCACGTTGGTCTTTGGGCACCAGCTGCAGCGTCATGCGCCCGGTGTTGAGGCTGGTGTTGGTACCGTCCACGCCGATGAACGAGGTCAGGCTGTGCACTGCTGGGTCGCGCAGCAACACCTCGGCCAAGGCTTGCTGGCGCTGCGCCATGGCGTCAAACGATGTCGACTGGGTGGCCTCGGTGATGACTTGCAAACTGCCGGTATCTTGCAAAGGGAAAAAGCCTTTGGGCACCCACAGGTACAAGGCCACGGTGCTGGCCAAGCTCAAAGCAAACAGCGCCCACACACGGCCGGGGTTGTCCAGCACGCGGCCCAAGCTGCGGCCATAGCGCTCAATCCATGCATCGATGCCTCTCCCCAGCGCCAGCGACCAAGCGCTGCTGTTTTGCGCCGATTGCGGGCGCAGCAAACGGGCGCACATCATGGGGGTCAGGGTGAGCGAGACCACGGCAGAAATTAAAATCGACACCGCCAGGGTGATGGCGAACTCGTGAAACAAACGCCCCACCACATCGGCCATGAACAACAGCGGGATGAGCACGGCGATCAATGAAAAGGTGAGCGAGATGATGGTGAAACCAATTTGCCGCGATCCACTCAGGGCAGCGGCCAAAGCGGCCGCGCGCCAATCGCCCTCCTGTGCCTCGCCGTCTTTGGCGCGCTGCTCCAAGTGGCGGGCAATGTTTTCGATCATCACGATCGCGTCATCCACCACAAAGCCGCTGGAGATGGTCAAGGCCATCAAGGTCAGGTTGTTGATCGAAAACCCCGCCAGGTACATCACCCCAAAAGTACCCACCAGCGACAACGGCACCGCCACACTGGGGATCAAGGTGGCGGCGGC
>CAMDJU010000158.1 GCA_945900695.1 Bordetella parapertussis
TTTTGGACAGCTGGTTTTTCCGCAGCATGTTCAAAATGGGCTACGTGACCTTGCCCGATGTGTTGACCAGCTCACAAGGCGACAAGGCCTCGCACAACTTCACCTACAACGAGTTGCTGATCGCGGTGGGCAAGCGGTTTTAAGGCAAACCAAAACCTGGGGATGTCACCTCTGGGCCCAAATCTGTCGAATGACCTGCTCAAACAACCATTCGTTTGGCTGTGTTTTCAAAATGCAGGCCCACTGCTTTTTTGATTTTTTTAATGTCTCTTTGCTGAAGTGCAGAGGCTATTTCACCGTGCTCGTTCAGGGCATTGCGCCAATTGTCTGGCGTGCTGTTGCCGCTGAACCGCAAACTGCGCATGCGTTTGCTCAAGGCGTTGTGCATCAAGGTCAGGGATTCATTTTCAGCCATGGCCACGATGGCATCGTGAATTTGCTGATTCACTTGAAAGTATTCCGATCGTTTGCCCTTGGCATGAAGTTGTTTCATTTTTTCATGCGCTGCCAAAACTGTATCGATCTTTTTTTGATCGGCTTGGCATGCCTTTTCAGCGGCAAAAACCTCCAACAAGCCCATCAGCTCCAGCATATCGGTGGCATCTTTTCTGCTGAAAGTTTTGACCACTGCACCCCGCAAGGGCAACAACTCAACCAGGCCTTCTGAGGCCAGCACTTTGAGCGCCTCTCGGATGGGGGTGCGAGAGACTCCCAAATCACGGCTGATCTCAAGCTCAGGCACCCGTTGTCCAGGTTGCAGGTGGGACTCCACGATCAATTGGCGGATGCGGTCCGTCACTTCTGAGTGCAAAGACTTCCTGCGGATGGGGTTGCTGGTGGGCATCAATAAACCAAGGGTATTAACGGATGGGAGGGATTCTAATGGCCGGCTTAAACTGTGATCTGTAATTACAGGTTATCCATCGAGGGAGTCTGAATGACCGTTCCACGCATTGCCGTTTTCACCGGTGACCCAGCGGGCATTGGCCCTGAACTGGTGGCCCAATTGTTGGCAGATGCCGAAAGATGTGCCTGCGCCAACATCGTGTTGATTGGGCAAAAAAAGAACTTCCCAATTCCAGCGGCGGTGAAGTGGCACGAATGGCCAGGACTGCATGCGGATGAATTTGAAACGGCTAAAGCCCAAGCCAGCAATGGTCAATTCATGCTGGAGGGCCTGGCCCAAGGTGCCCAATTGGCCAGATCAGGCCAGGTCGATGCGTTTTGCTTTGCCCCTTTGAACAAAGGCGCGCTGCGTGCTGGTGGTATGCACCAAGAAGACGAGTTGCGTTGGTTTGCAGAAAACTTAAACCACAGCGGTGTGTGCGGCGAGCTCAATGTGCTCGACGGCCTGTGGACAGCCCGTGTGACATCGCATGTGCCTTTGAGCCAGGTCAGCGCCTTGATATCGACTGAAAAAGTATCCCAAGCCATTGAGATGCTCTATCGGTCTTTGCGAGCCAGTGGACTGGCCAGCCCGCGCATCGCCGTGTGTGGACTCAATCCTCACAATGGGGACAATGGTAACTATGGCGACGAAGAGGCCCGTGTGATTGAACCCGGTGTTCGACTGGCAGCGCAAAACGGATGTGTGGCCGATGGGCCGTTTCCAGCAGATACAGCATTTGTGCGTGCCATTCGCAAACCCGATGGCTACGACGGCGTGGTCACTATGTACCACGATCAAGGACAAATTGCCATGAAGTTGATGGGGTTTGAGCGGGGTGTGACCGTGCATGGGGGCCTGCCGATTCACATCACCACGCCCGCACATGGCACTGCTTATGACATTGCCGGCAAAGGCGTGGCCCATCCAGGGGCCATGTTCAATGCATTTGACCTGGCTTGTCGCCTGGGGCAGCACTGAGCGTGCCCGCGATGGATCGGTCTTGAAACCCTGAACCAAGGAGTAAACCCATGAATCGCCACACCTTTACCACCAGCCTGTTGATGAGCCTGCTGCTGGTGGTCCTGCCCACCCAGGCCCAATCGCCATACCCCACCAAAGCCGTGAAACTCATGGTTGGAGCAGGCCCAGGGGGCGGCACCGACATCATTGCCCGCATGCTGGCAGAGAAGTTTGCCGACGGCATCAAGGGCACATGGGTGGTCGAAAACAAACCTGGTGCTTCCAACACCATTGCGGCCGACATCACGGCCAAGGCCGCGCCAGATGGCCACACTTTGCTGGTGGCAACCAATACCGGCCAAGCCATTGCACCTCACCTGATGAAGCTTGGCTTTGACCCCATCAAAGACTTGATTCCAATTGGGCTCATCGTGACGGTACCCAATGTGCTGGTGGTGGGTGCACAAGTGCCGGTCAACAACGTGGCCGATTTGGTCAAGGCCATGAAAGCAAAGCCAGGCGACTTCAAATACGGCTCGTCGGGGGTGGGCAGTACCCAACACATTGCAGGCGAGGCCTTTGATGTGGCGGCAGGGACCAAAAGTGAGCACATCAGCTACAAGGGCAGCAGCCAGGCCCATTTGGACATCATTGGCGGCAGCATTCAAATGATGTTCGACACCACATCTTCTGCCATGTCACAAATCAAATCGGGAAAGTTCAGGCCATTGGCGGTGACCACCCCCATGCGCTCACCGCAATTGCCCGATGTGCCTACACTGGCTGAGACAGGCATCAGGGGTGCAGACATGAGCACCTGGTATGGGCTGTATGTCACCGCTGGAACGCCCCAAGAGGTGGTGACCAAACTGCAGCAAGAATTGGCGCGCATCTTGAAACTGCCAGAAGTTGAAGCCCGCCTCAAGGGCCTGGGCGGGGAGCCCGGGGCCATCTCGCCAGCCCAGTTTGGCGAATTGAACCGGCAAGAACATGAACGATTCGGAAAGTTGATTCGAGAAACCGGTATCAAGTTGCAATAAAGACTCAACTGCTTGTGTCGGCCTGTATTCGATCCCGTGGGTTGGCAAAGCCTCTACTTGCAGCCTCGCATTGACTAGGCCTGTCCTGTGTTCACAGTTTTAGCAAACAAATCGGCCTGATCCGCATCGAGGGCCGCTGGGGATGAAGGCTCACCTGAAGCCAAAGCCTGCGCCAAGTCAAGGCGCTGCAGCGAACCCACCCGCACACCCAGCAAGCGCAAGCGCTGTTTGAGCACCACGCGCTTGAGGCACTGCCCGGCTTGGCGGCGGATTTCTTCGGCATTGGCCGTGAAGTGGCCCAAGGTGATGTCGCGGGTCACGCTTTTGAAGTTGTCATAGCGCAGCTTGATGCCAATGGTTTTGCCCACATAGCCTTTGCGCTGCAAATCGGCTGCCACCTGCTCGCACAGCCGGGTGAAGATGGCGCCCAACTCGGCGCGGTCATGCACCGCGTGCAAGTCGCGCTCGAAGGTGGTTTCGCGGCTCATGGACACCGGCTCACTTTCGGTTTGCACGGGCCGCTCGTCTTGGCCGTGAGCGGCGTCATACAGCCAAGCGCCATAGGCCTTGCCAAACTCGGCCTGCAGCCAGGTGCGCTCATGGGTGGCCAACTCGCCAATGGTGCGGATGCCTTTGGTCAACAACTTGGCCTCGGCTTTGGGGCCGATGCCATTGATCTTGCGACACGGCAAAGGCCAAATTTGGGTGGGCACATCCTGCGCGTGCAAGATGGAGATGCCATTGGGTTTGTTCAACTCGCTGGCCATCTTGGCCAATAACTTGTTGGGTGCGACGCCAATCGAGCAGGTCAGGCCCGTGGCTTGGAAAATGCTTTTTTGGATCAATCGTGCCAGCACCCGGCCACCCTCGCGCTGACCGCCGGGGACATCGGTGAAGTCGATGTACACCTCATCCACCCCTCGGTCTTCCATCAGCGGGGCAATCTCGGTGATGAGGCCTTTGAACTGTCGCGAATAGTGTCGGTATTGCTCAAAATCCACGGGCAGCAAAATCGCATCGGGGCACAGCTTGGCCGCTTTCATCACACCCATGGCCGAGCCCACGCCAAATTGGCGCGCTGCATAGGTGGCGGTGGTGATGACACCGCGACCCACATAGCCGCTGATGCGTGGAAAAAAATCCACCGGGATATCAGCCAAGTCGAGCGCTGTCCAATCGCGCTCGGGCCGCTCGGTGCGCAGCCGCTCGATCAAGAGGTCCTCGCGCCGACGTCCCCCGCCGATGACCACCGGCAGGCCCTTGAGCTGGGGGTAGCGCAGCAACTCCACCGACGCGTAAAACGCGTCCATGTCCAAATGCGCGATGCGCCGGGGCAGGGTCTCTGGGGAAAGGCTCACGCGTCAAGGATAGCCCAGTGGGGCTGTTGACCTGGCTGACCCGACATCGGGCTGGACGCTTGATGAGCGCGATTCATTGAGGTTGAGGCCTCCCTGGCTCAAGAGTTCCGGCGAGCCGCCGATCTATGAAGCTACAAGACAGGTGATTATTTTTAGATCACCCCCGACACCAGCCCGAGTCTTGAGGGCGCTCCACTTGTGGAGCCAGGGGTGATCGCCTTCTTTTTTTCCAATCAGTTAGAGATGCATGCTTGGTTTTTAATACTAAGATGTGCACATCACTTATTCAGTTTGAACGGTGACCGAGCCCATCGCTGTCATTCAATGCATCTCTGAGCCCCTATGAACCGCATCCAAATTCGCCGTGCAGATATCCATGATCTCGGGTTGATCACGCCATTGTTTGATCTGTACCGACAGTTTTATGAACAAGCTTCCGACTTGGCCGAGGCCGAAAACTTTTTGGCGCAACGCCTTCAACAAAATGAATCGGTGATTTTTCTGGCCTTTGATGGCGCCAATGCAGTTGGTTTTACCCAGCTGTACCCGGGGTTTTCATCGGTGTCCATGGCCCGCACTTTTTTGCTGAATGACTTGTTGGTGGTCAGCAGCCATCGGCGCCTTGGGGTGGGGTCTTTGTTGCTGGAGGCTGCGGTGGCACATGCCAAAGCAGAGCAAGCTGTTCGCATTTCATTGACCACCCATGTGGCCAATGCCACTGCCCAGGCTGTGTATGAGGCACAAGGATGGGCGCGTGAAAAAGCTTTCTTGACCTACAACTTCAAACTCACGCCTTGAAGCGTTTTTGTCGACCGCTATCATCAAGCTTCCTTTTCATTCGGAGCCCCAGATGAGCGATGCGGTGGTGGACTTGCTGCGCCAGGCCTTTGATGCGGCCGTGGCCTCGGCCCAGCCACAGGTGTGCGTGCCGCCCTTCATCCCTGCTGCGCCCAAAGGGCGTTTGATCGTGGTGGGTGCGGGCAAGGCCAGCGCCGCCATGGCACGCGCGGTGGAGTTGCATGCCCCTTGCCCGGTCAGCGGCTTGGTGGTCACCCGATACGGCCACGCGGTGGATTGCCAACACATAGAGATCGTGCAAGCCGCCCACCCGGTACCCGATGAAGCGGGCATGCAGGCCGCCCAACGCATGTTGCAGTTGGTGCAAGGCCTGAGCGCCGATGATGTGGTTTTGTGCTTAATCTCGGGCGGGGGTTCGGCCTTGTTGCCCTTGCCCATGTCTGGCATCACATTGGCTGATAAACAAAGCATTTCCCGCGCCCTGCTGCGCTGTGGCGCGAACATTGGCGAGATCAACACCGTGCGGCGCCATTTGTCGGCCATCAAAGGTGGGCGCTTGGCCGCCGCTTGTGCCCCGGCGCAAGTGATCAGTTTGTTGATCTCTGACGTGCCCGGCGATAAACCGATTGACATTGCCTCGGGCCCCACCGTGGGCGACCCCAGCACCTGTGCCGATGCCTTGGCCATTGTCAAGCGCTATGGCATTGACATGCCTGCGGCGGCCTTGGCGTGTTTGCAGTCGGGACAAGGCGAGTCGGTCAAGCCCGATGACCCACGCTTGCAACACAACCAAGTGCACATCGTGGCGTCACCGCAAATCGCGTTGGAGGCGGCGGCGCGGGTGATTGCGCAAGCGGGTCTTCGGGCACATATCCTGAGTGACGCCATTGAGGGTGAAGCCCGCGATGTGGGCCAAGTGATGGCCGCCATGGCGGTGCAAGTGGCCGAGCGCGGTCAACCCTTTGCCGCGCCTTGCGTGCTCCTCAGCGGTGGCGAGACCACGGTCACCGTCACTGGCGATGGGCGTGGTGGTCGCAACGTGGAGTTTTTGCTGTCTCTGGGTGTGGCCAGCCAAGGGCATGCACGCATCCATGCCCTGGCCGCCGACACCGATGGCATCGATGGGCAAGAAGAAACCGCAGGGGCGTATTGGACGCCCCAGACCATGGCGCGTGCCCATGCCCTGGGCTTAAACCCCATGGCCGAGTTGGACCGCAACAACGGGCACGGATTTTTTGAAGCCCTGGGCCAGCAAGTGGGCGATGGGCCGACCCGCACCAATGTGAATGACTTTCGCGCCATCTACATTGCTTGAAAACATGCCCACAGACACCGTGACAGAAGGCGCTTTGCGCCACGACTTGGCGGTTGTCTACCAGTTGGCTGCCCGCCGAGCTTGGAACGACACGTGTGGACGCATATCTCGGTGGCCCTGGCGCATGCCCAATGGGTGGGCGATGGCCGCATAC
>CAMDJU010000159.1 GCA_945900695.1 Bordetella parapertussis
AAACGCAAAGCGCTGGCGATAAGCCTGCTCAAACCCGGCTTGAATATCTGCCAAAGAACCAAACGGGACGATCAAGGCCGCATCGCTGCCCTCAAAGCGCACATGCACGCGTTGGCGCAAGTGAATCTCGCCTTGACCCAAGGGTTGGGCGCGCAGTTCTTGTTCAGCCCGCAGGGTCAAGGCCTGCAGGTCGGGCACCCATGCGTCCATGGTCTCGGCGCTCAAGCGCATCTCCACCGCTTGCTCGCGGATCAGGCTTTGATCGGCCAAACCCATGCCGTAGGCCGATAACACACCCGCCAGCGGGTGCACCAACACACGCGACATGCCCAAGGCGTCGGCCACCAAACAAGCGTGTTGGCCACCGGCCCCACCAAAACACTGCAAGGTGTATTCGGTCACGTCGTAGCCGCGGGCCACCGATATTTTTTTGATCGCATTGGCCATTTGCTGCACAGCGATGTGCACAAAGCCCTCGGCCACCGACTCCACCGTCATATCGGGGGCTGCCGCAGATGTGGCTTTGATGTGCACCAGCAGCGCATCAAAGCGCGCGTGCACCGCAGCCGCGTCCAAGGCTTGGTCCCCCGAGGCACCAAACACATGGGGGAAATGCGAGGGTTGGATTTTGCCGAGCAGCACATTGGCATCGGTCAAGGCCAAGGGGCCGCCCCGGCGGTAACTGGCCGGTCCTGGGTTGGCTCCCGCGCTTTGCGGACCCACCCGAAACCGCGCCCCATCAAACTGCAGCAAAGAGCCCCCGCCCGCAGCCACGGTGTGGATGCTCATCATGGGTGCGCGCATGCGCACGCCAGCCACCTGGGTTTCGAACTCGCGCTCAAACTCACCCGCAAAATGGCTCACGTCAGTGGACGTGCCGCCCATGTCAAAGCCGATCACCCGCGTGGGACCGTCCAAACCCTCGCCATGGGCAAAGGCCAAATCGGCCGTGCGGGCCATGCCCACAATCCCACCAGCAGGCCCCGACAAAATCGCGTCCTTGCCCTGAAACGCATGGGCATCGGTCAAGCCGCCCGACGACTGCATGAAGTACAAGGGCACGCCCGGCATCTCACGGGCCACTTGCTCGACATAGCGGCGCAAGATGGGCGACAAATACGCGTCCACCACCGTGGTGTCACCACGGCTGACCCACTTCATCAAGGGGCTGGTCTGGTGCGAAGCGCTCACTTGGGTGAAGCCCAGCTCGCGCGCCCATTGCGCCGCCTGCGCCTCGTGCGCGGTGTAACGGTAGCCATGCATGAACACGATGGCCACACTGCGCAAACCGCGCCCATGGGCGGCTTGCAGCTGTGCCCGCAAGTGCGCCTCATCCAAGGCTTGCAACACCTCGCCGAGCGCCCCCATGCGCTCTTGGGCTTCGATCACCTCGGTGTAGAGCAACTCGGGCAACACAATCTGCCGGTCAAACAAACGCGGTCGGTTTTGGTAAGCAATGCGCAAAGCATCGCGAAAGCCTGGGGTGGTGACCAACAAGGTCGGCTCGCCCTTGCGCTCGAGCAAGGCATTGGTGGCCACGGTGGTGCCCATCTTCACGCAAGCCACCAGCGCGGGGCTGACGGGCTCAGTGGGCTTCAAACCCAGCAAATGGCGAATGCCCGCCACCGCCGCATCGCGGTAGTGCTCTGGGTTGTCGCTGAGCAGTTTATGGGTGACCAAGGCGCCATTCGGCCGCTTGCCCACGATGTCGGTGAAGGTGCCGCCACGGTCTATCCAGAACTGCCACCGACTGTCTTTTAACGTTGGATTCATGATGTATTTAATGAGAGCGCCGTATTGACATGACCCAAGATGTCTTTGATTGATAACCGCTTGATCTGCCTCGATTGACACGGCGTCAACACTGATCTGCTGTGGAGACCGTCCATGCCCATGAGAAGAATGTAACGGAACCCTGCAATGGGTTCCCAAGGGTTGCTGCAACCAACCCCCTTGACCAGCACCCTGGTGGGTTTTTGGGTCGGCCTGGGCCAAGGGTATTTTTGTCAGATAGGATGGTCTTCTCAATGTTGAATGTCGGCCCTTTATGAATCACGCCCATCGAATCCTCATCCCTTTTCTTTTGTTGCTCACCAGCTTGTGTTGGCTGGGCCCAGCCAAAGCCAACTTGGCCAATGACTTGACAGATGGCCAGCATGTCTTGTTGATGCGGCATGCCGATGCCCCAGGCTTCGGCGACCCCGCCGGCTACGTCTTGGGCCAGTGCGCGACCCAGCGCAACTTGGGCGATGCGGGCAAAAAGCAAGCCAAAACCATTGGCGCTTGGCTGGGCCAACAAGGCATTGCCAGCGCCCAGGTTTTCAGCAGCCCATGGTGCAGGTGTTTGGACACCGCCCAACTGTTGAACAAAGGTGCCGTCAAAACCGAAGCCTCGCTGGGCTCATTTTTCGACAACATGGCGCTGGAGCGCAAGCAAACCAAAGCCCTGGAGTCCTTCATTCAAAACGAACTGGCCAAGGCAGCCAAAGTGCCACTCATCTTGGTGACCCACCATGTGAACATCCAGGCTTACACCGGCAGGGTGGTGGGTGTGGGCGACATGGTCTTGGTCAAGGTGAATCCCAAAGGGCAGCACCTGTCCCACACCGTTTATCCCAGCCCTTGACCATCGAGGGAATGCGCAGTGATGTAAGGGCTTGTGCGTCGGCATAAAACTTCTGGCTAAGCCCAAGCCTGGCCCCGTTGATGCCCTGGGCATTCGCTGTTATCGTGTGACCTTCTTTTGCCCCCACATAACACCCCATGAAAGCCGAACAAAACGACCGCATCACCCGCGTGGGCCCTGGCACCGCTGCGGGCCAATTGCTGCGCCGCTACTGGCAGCCCGCCGCACTGGTGGATGAGTTCAACCCCGTGCTGGACCCGCGCATGGCGCAGCGCCCGGTGAAAGCCGTGCGCTTGATGGGCCAAGACCTGGTGCTGTTCAAAGACGCGCAACAACGCTGGGGCCTGCTCGACCGCGATTGCCCGCACCGGGGCGCCGATTTGTCCTTTGGCCGCCACGAGGGCGATGGGCTGCGCTGCCCTTTTCATGGCTGGAAGTTTGATGTCTCAGGCCGTTGCCTGGACACGCCCGCCGAGCCCCTGGGCAGCCGTTTGTGCGAGCGGGTTCAGCAAGGCAGCTACCCGGTGGTGGAGCGCAACGGCGTGGTGTTTGCCTGGATGGGCCCCACCGATGTGGCCCCACCGCCCCTGCCCGCCATCGACGCCTTTTTGGCGCCAGCCAGCCACAGCTTTGCTTTCAAAGGCCTGTGGCATGCCAACTGGTTGCAATGCTTTGAGGTGGGCATTGACCCGGCTCATCCGTCTTTTTTGCACCGTTTTTTGCACGACGAAGATTTGGGCGCGATTGGCGACAACGCTGGCGGCAAGCAGTTTCGCAGCGCCAGCGTGGGTGCGATCGATGGACAGGCCTGGCCAATGAGCCGCATCATGCGCGAGTTTTACCGCCCCGACATTGGCTTTGAGCCCACGCCCCAGGGCATGCAAATCACCTCGCGCCGGCCCATGACCGACGAGCTGACCCATGTGCGCGTCACCCAGTCCATCTTTCCCAGCACCTTCATCATCCCCTTGTCGGCCAGCATGACCATCACCCAAATGCATGTGCCCGTGGACGACACCCACACCTATTGGTATGCGTTTTTCACCAGCTTCGACAAGCCCCTGGACGGGGCGGCCATGCGCGCCCAGCGCGCCCCCTACATCAGCCTGCCCGACTACATCCCGGTGTCGGGCCGACACAACCAATGGGGCTTCAACCCGGACGAACAACGCGACCAAACCTATTTGGGCATGGGTGAAGACGACATCAATGTGCACGACCAATGGGCGGTGGAGAGCATGGGCGCGGTGCAAGACCGCACCCGCGAGCACTTGGGCACCAGCGACAAATTGATCGTGGCCAACCGCCGCCAATTGCTGCAAGCCATCGAGAGTGTGGAGAACGGCGGCCCCGCCCCAGGCGTGTCTCAAGCCGATGTGGCCCAACTGCGCACCGGCCCCGACACCGTGGACGGCGTGGCCCCGGCCGGCACCTGGGCCATGTGGTGGCGCGAACAAGCCCAGGCCAAGCACGCGGCCTGCCCGTGGATGGTCCATACCCAGGCCCACAAAGACACGGCTTGAGCCGCCACCCCATGCCCGCCACCAGCTTTGCCGAGCGCTGCGGCATCCACAGCCCCCAGCGCGAACAAGCCCTGCAACACGCCTTGCGCACGGTGCGCGAGCGCGCTTTGCGCGAGGTGCGGTTTGTGTGGTGCGACATCCATGGCACCACGCGCAGCAAAACTTTGATGCCCGATGCGGTCGAGGGCGCGCTGCGCAATGGGGTGGGCATGGTCAGCACCTTGATGCTCAAAGACACCTCAGACCGCACGGCCTTCAAAGTGTTTGAACCTGGCGGCACCGATGGCTTGCAAGGCTTTGGCCAGGGCAACAACGTCACCTTGCTGGCGCAGGACATCGAACTGCACACCCTGCCCTGGGCCCCCGAGGTGGGCTGGGTGCAATGCCAAGCCTGGTTCCAAGACGGCACACCGGTGGCTTGGGACAGTCGGCGCGTGCTCCAAGCAGCGCTGGCGCCACTGCATGCCAAGGGCTGGGGCATGCAATGCGGCTTGGAGGTGGAGTTTCACATCTACCGCTTGCGCGGACCGGGCGCGCACTCCGACCCGCAGCAAGCCGCGTGGCCGGGCCCGCCCCCCGAGGTCGACTTGATCCATCCCGGTTGTGCCTTGCTGAGCGAAGCCCACAGCGACACCGCCCACGAAGCTTTGCGCATCGTGCAAGACACCGCCCAAGGCATGGGCTTGCCCTTGCTGTCGCTGGAGATCGAACTCGGCCCCAGCCAGGTCGAAGCGGTGTTTGCCCCCACCGACGCCTTGCGCGCGGCCGACAACATGGTGCGCTTTCGCAATGGCGCGCGCCAGGCCTTGGGCCGCGCTGGTTATTGGGCCAGCTTCATGTGCCGCCCGCCGTTTGAACACATCATGTCCAGCGGTTGGCACTTGCACCAATCGCTGATCGACTTGGAGAGCGGTACCAACCTTTTTGTGCGCGATGCAGCGGCCACAGGCAGCAGTGCACAAAACGCTGAACACACCTTGTCCCCTTTGGGCGCGCAATACCTGGCGGGCTTGTTGGACCATGCCGCTGGGTCTTTGGTGTTTTGCACCCCCACGGCCAATGGCTATGGCCGCTTTCGCCCGCTGGCGCTGGCCCCTCAAGCGGCGGTGTGGGGGCGCGACAACCGGGGGGCCATGCTACGGGTGATCGGCCAGGCCCAAGACAGTGGCACGCGCATCGAAAACCGCATTGGCGAGCCGGCGGCCAACCCCTATCTGTACATGGCCTCACAAATCCATGCAGGCGTGGATGGCATTGCGCGCGGCTTAAAGCCCCCTGCAGCCACCGAATCCCCCTATGGCCAGGGCAACACCCTGCTGCCCACCGACTTGGGCCAAGCCTTGGCCGCATTGCAAGCCGACACGCACATGGTGAACGCATTTGGCCCCGGCTTTGTTGCGCTGCTCAGCGGCATCAAGCAGTTGGAGTGGCAGCGCTACCAACAAGCCGAAGACAAGATAGCCTTTCAGCGCAACGAATACTTCAGCCGCATTTGAGCGGCCGGGCACTGTGCCCCGTCAATCCACGCGCGACCAGTGCAAGTCTTGGTGGCGCAACCGCCGCATACGCCACCAATAAGAGAAGGTAAAGCCAGGCCACAAGGTGACATTGCGGCCCTGGGCATCAAGGTACCAGCTTTTGCAACCGCTGCCCCACACCGTGCCTTGGGTGCGCGTTTGCACCTCTTGGTTGTAAGCGGTTTGTGCAGAGCTTGTGGCCTCCACCGAAGTATGGCCCTTTTGGCGCATATTTCGCAGGCACGACAAGATGTAATTGACCTGTGCTTCGATGATGAAGATGATGGAGTTGTGGCCCAGGCCTGTGTTGGGCCCGAGCAGCAAAAACAAGTTGGGGTAACCCGCGACCAAGGTGCCTTGGTAAGCCTGCAAACCAGTGGCGGCCCAGGTGTCGTTCAAGTCCACGCCGCCCCGACCGAAAAATTTGAGTGGCGTATACAAATCGGTGGCCCGAAATCCTGTGCCATAGATGATGGCGTCCACCGGCAGCTCTTGCCCATCGATGAGAATTCCTTTGGTGCCCACACCACCCATTCCAGAGGCCCGGTGCACGGTGACATTGGGCTGGGTCAGAGCCGGGTAATAGTCGTTGGAGAGCAAGATGCGTTTGCAGCCAATGCGGTAGTCGGGTGTGAGCATGCTGCGCAGGGCTGGGTTTTTGACATTTTTTTTCATGAACCGCAGCCCCAAGGTTTGCACCCAATCCATCCAGCCCGGTCGCAGGGTAAAGCCAATCGCCTGGATCTCTTGGCGCCAATAAATCCACCATCGAAACATCTGTCGATACAAGGGCAATCGGTGCATCCATCGGC
>CAMDJU010000160.1 GCA_945900695.1 Bordetella parapertussis
ACCAGATGCGCCAAGTCTTGGGCTTGCCCATAGCGACGCATGGGGATGTGGTTGTCCATTTGGTCTTGGCGAAACGCGGCCGAGTGGTTGCGCTGAATTTGCTCAGAATCGATGTGCCCAGGGGGAATGCAATTGACGGTGATGCCATGCGGCCCCACCATGCGTGAAAGGCCTTTGGCCCAACTGTGCAAAGCAGCCTTGGCACAAAAGGCCCCGTTGACTTGGTCCGGCTCGCTTTTGCCTGTGATGTTGATGATGCGCCCCCAATGAGAAGCGATCATGTCATCGATCAAGACCTCAGCCAATTGCCTAGGCCGCTCAAAATTGAGCACCATCGCCTCGGTCCAGCTCTCTGTGGCCACGTGCAATTGGTTGAAGGGGCGAGAGCCGCCAGCGTTGTTGACCAAAATATCCACCGCACCCAAGTGCTGCTTGATCTGTGCATGGATGAGGGAGACTGAACCCGCCTCAATGAGGTCGGCACCCACCACCAGGGGTTTGTGCCCAGTGTGGTGTTGAATGTCTTGGGCGACTTGGACCAGCAAATCTGTGCGGCGCGCCGTCAACACCAATTCCACACCCTCTTGGGCCAGCGCTTTTGCAATCCCCACACCTATGCCCGTGCTCGCACCAGTCACCAAAGCGCGCTTACCTCGCAAATTCAAATCCACTTCGGACCTTCCATTAAAAACCCCGACACCAGGTCGGGGTGTGAATTCATCATCGAGAATTGATGCGTTAAATTTTCATTTCGGCAAACACTTCACGAGCGTTGCGGAATGCATCGACAGCAGCGGGGACGCCACAGTACACACCGACCTGAAGAAAGACTTCCTTGATCTCATCTTTGGTCATGCCATTGTTGATGGCGCCGCGGATGTGCAGCTTGATTTCATGCGGGCGATTCAGCGCAGCCAACATGGCCAAATTGAGCATGCTGCGCGATTTGCGGTCCAAACCTGGGCGGTTCCACAACTCGCCCCAGCAATACTCGGTGACAAACTCTTGCAAACTGCGGCTGAAGTCATCGGCGTTTTTGATCGAGTTGTCCACATATTCGGTGCCCAACACCTCACGGCGCACTTTCAGACCTTTGTCGAATAATTCTTTGTTCATGTTCCACTCCAAGCTTGAGATATTTGCCGGTCAACATCGACCTGATTTCATTCTAGCGATCGGGTTTTCAGGGAAGCACCCATTGAGTGCATCGGCGGTGTGCCACAGTCGCCTGTCGGACTCTCGCCCGCAAGGGTTAACCCGAAACCCGGCCCTCAGGCCTTGCGCTTGGACACACTGGCTTTGAGCGCTGAGGGAGAAGCCTGTTTCAACTTGGGTGGTTTCGCGAGCAAACGCTTGCGCAATTTTTGGGTCTTCACCGCGTCCAATGCCAGGGTCTTGGGATGCAACTCGACGCGGTAATCAAGGCGCGCCGACTCAATGGACACAAAACCTTGCCGCACATCGCCAGCCACCTGCTCAGGGTCGCGCAACCATGGCGCGCCAAACCCACCTCCACCACCGGTTTTGAAGAACAAGCGGTCGCCCTTGTGCAGCTTCAAACCCGTGATCTTTTGAAAGGTCTGAACCTTTTTTTCGCCTGCACGCATGACGGAAATAGAGCCACTGGCACCCGGTAGCCCACCCTTGAGGCCCCAGGGTGGGCACTTGGAGCGTTCACTCAAACCATTGAACACACCGTTATCCACCACACGGTAAACCCGTTCCATGCCCAAACCACCCCGGTGGCGACCGGGCCCACCTGAATCGCGGCGCAGGCCATAGCGTTCAATCACCAGTGGGTAACGGGTTTCCAACACCTCAATCGGGATATTGAAGGTATCCCCATGCCCAATCGTGTAGGTCGAACTCGGTCCATCGCCATGCGGACGCGCACCCCATCCTCCCGCCACCGGCTCGATGTTGGTGAATGGGCGCTTGCGCTGCGGGTCCCATCCCGTCATCAACATGGCCGATATATCGCTGTAATGTCCGGCCGGAATTCTTTCTGGCATGGCCTGGGTCATGGCCAACAAAATGGTGTCGATCAAGGTCAACAACGGTGTTTGCCACCAAGACATGGCAGCAGGTTCTTCGGCGCTGATCAGGGTGCCGGGCGGCAAGATCACCTCTAAGGGTCGAAAGCACCCCTCGCAGGCCATGACATCGGCCGCCACCAAATATTTCATGGCCAAGCGCGCACTGCTGCGCCCTGCCGCAAAACCTGAGTTGATCGGGCCGCGCACTTGCGGACTCATGCGGCTGAAATCGATGGTCATGGCATCGCCTTTGACGATCACTTTGACGCGGATCGGGACCGGTTTGCCCAAGTCCACACCATCATCGTCCAAAAAAGATTCCGCTTGGTAGGTGCCGTCGGGAATTTGGGCAATGCGCGAGCGCACTTTGCGCTCGGCCTGGGCCCAGCCTTGCTCAATGGCACCATACACGGCTTGTTTGCCATAGTTGGCAAAAAGCTCCTGCAAGCGCCGCTCAGCCATGCGACAAGCACCAATCTGGGCGTGCAAGTCACCAAAGGATGATTCGGGGTGACGAATGTTGTGCGCCAGCACCCGCAACAAATCGCCATCGGGTTGATAGGCCTTGTAAATTTTGACCGAACGAATTTGAATGCCCTCTTCGAAAGAGGACACCGAATCGGTCAAAAACCCGCCAGCCAATCGGCCACCCACATCGGTCCAGTGTGCCCGCGTGGCGGCAAAGCCCACCCGTTCACCTTCGAAAAAAACCGGCGTATAGACCACCACATTGTTCAAATGTTGCCCACAGGTCCCGGTGTGGTTGGTGAGGATCACGTCGCCAGGTTGAAACCCATCTTGGCCGTGGATGCGAATGCCGTCTTCCACCGCAGCATCCAAGTCGCCCACAAACAACGGCAAGCCCCCCGGTGCCTGGGCCACCAATCGCCCTTGGGCATCCAGCAAGCCGGTACAAAAGTCTTGCACCTCGTAAACAATGGTGCTGTGCGCGGTGCGGGCCAAGTTGATGGTGATTTCCTCGGCAATCGCAGCCAAGGCGTTGTTGATGACCTCTACCGTGATCGGGTCGATGCGCTGAGCTTGGGTTTCACGCTTCATGGCTGGCTCCTACAGGCAAGGTGATGACCAAACAGCCATCCCCATGAAAAACGGCACTGTCGCCGGGGTGAAGGATGGTGGTCGACGCATATTCTTCGATCACAGCCGGGCCCATAATGACTTGGCCGGGTTGCAACTCAGCGCGTTGCAGCACCGGGCAATCGACTTGGCCCAAGCCGGGAAAGACCACAGGCCGATGGCGCTGCGTGACAGCCGCAGGAATGCGCTTGTCTTGCAAGCTGGCGAATGAGGGTTTGACCACATGACCCAAAGCGGTCAAGCGCAAATTCACCAACTCACCCGATTGATCAGGGGCCGCATGGCCGTAGCGTGATTCGTACAGCTCATCAAAATGCAGTCGCAAAGCTTGCAGGGCAGCCGCATTCGGCAAGGATGACGGCACCGGCACGCGCACGGTGTACTCTTGACCCAAATAGCGCATGTCCAGCGTGCGGTGCAGCACGATCGAATCCAAAGCATGGCCTTCGGCCTGCAGGCTTTTCAAGGCCTGCTGCTCCAAGCCTTTGAACAAGTTCTCCAGCACCGTTGGGCTGAGGCTTGCATAGTCCAAAATTTTGGTTTGCACAAAGTCTTGGCGCAAATCGGTCATCAACATGCCCAAAGCAGAAAAATGCCCCGGCTGTGGCGGCACGATGACCCGTGGCACATGCAATTCGCGGGCGATGGCCATGCCGTGCAAAGGCCCACCCCCGCCAAAAACCACCATGGCAAATTTGCGCGGGTCATAACCGCGTTGCATGGTGATGGCGCGTACAGCAAACGACATCTTGGCGTCTGCGATGCGCAAAATACCCAATGCGGCATCCATCACCGACAGGCCCAAGGGCTTGGAAATGCGTTGTTCAATGGCCTGGGTGGCCAGTTTCAAGTCCAAGTCAAATTCACCGCCCAAAAACCGGTGCGGGTTGAGCCGCCCTGTCACCAAGTTGGCATCGGTGACCGTGGGCTCTGTGCCGCCACGCCCATAGCACGCTGGCCCTGGCGTGGAGCCCGCGCTGCGCGGGCCGACCTTGAGGGATCCGCCCTCATCGATCCATGCCATCGAGCCGCCACCCGCACCCACCTCAATGATGTCCACCACGGGCAAGCGCATGGGGTGGCCGTGCTGATAGCCCCCAATGAAGTATTGATCGGTCATCTTGGGCATGCCCTTTTCGACCAAACAGGTTTTGGCGGTGGTGCCGCCCATGTCAAAGGCAATCACGTCGGGCTCGTTGAGCAATTGGCCCAACATGCCTGCGCCAATGATGCCGCCCGCAGGCCCAGACTCCATCATGCCCACCGGAATATGGGCTGCACGTTTTGCGGACATGACCCCACCGTTGGACTGCATGATCATGAACTTGCCCTTGAAGCTTTGCTGGCGCAATGGCTCCTCCAAGGCTTTCAAGTATTGACTGACCTCCAAACCCACATAGGCATTGAGCACGGTGGTTGATGTGCGTTCGTACTCGCGGTATTCGCGCAAAATTTCATGCGACAAGGTGATGAAATGCTTGGGAAACGCCTTGCGCAACAAACGACCCAGAGCCTTTTCATGCGCAGGGTTGGCATAGGCGTGCAACAAACACACCGCAACAGCTTGCACATTGGCCGTTGAAATTTTGCGGATCACTTGGCGCACACTGGCATCACTCAAGGGCGTGTGCGCTTTGCCACTGGCGGTCATGCGCTCGGTCACCCCAAAGCGCAAGGTGCCTGGCACCAAGGGCTGGGTCTTTTCGAAAAACAAGTTGTAGGTGTCCGGGCGATTGGTGCGTCCGACCTCATACACATCGGTGAAACCCTCGGTGGTGACCAAAGCGGTGCGTGCACCTGTTTTTTGGATCACTGCATTGATGGCCACGGTAGAGCCATGAATGAAATGCTCCAAGCGGGCAATGTCAACCTGCGCCTTGTCAAAACAAGTCATCACGGCACTTTGCAATGCCTCTGGGGTTGACAAGGATTTTTCGAACCGAACCACGTGATCGCGTGCGTCGTAGCTGACCAAATCGGTGAAGGTGCCGCCAATATCAACGGCGACACGAACACCATCGGTGACCAACGGCGAAATGGATTGCTTAGACATCAATCGCTTCCTGAATTCAAGGGTGATGGACAGACAACACAATCTTGCCCAGTTGTTGATCGGACTGCATATACGCTTTGGCCTGGGGCAGTTGATCGAACGGAAAAACCCGATCCACCAAAGGCCGCGTGTCTGTTTGTGCAAACCGGGGTAGGTAGTGGGCCACAAAATCTGCCACGCCGGCTTGTCGCTCTGCCGGGGTGCGATGGCGGTTAGAGACACCGAAAATACGCAAGCGCTGCGCATGCAAGGTATCCAAATTCAAAGGTGCTTGCAAGCAACCGTCGACATATCCCACGATGGCCAGCCGACCTTGATAAGCCAGACAGCGCAATTCCTCGGCCAGCACACTGCCGCCCACGGTGTTGACGATCAAGTTCACACCTTTCCCAGCGGTGATTTCTTGGGTGCGCTCAAAAAAATCGGGTTGGCGCGTGGCAATGCCTTCGCTCAGACCATGGGCCTTGAGCTTTTGCAGTTTTTCAGCACTGCCCGAGGTGCCGATGGTTTGCGCACCCAGCATATGGGCCAGTTGCACGCAAGCCGTCCCAACGCCAGATGAAACCCCATTGACCATCAACCACTCACCGGCCTTCAACTGCCCCTGGGCCACCAACATGTCGTGAGCCACCATGAAGGTGACAGGGACAGAAGCCGCCTGCGCCCAATCAAAAGCCTCTGGCATGGGCATGGTCTCTAGGGGAGACATGAGCCCAAACTGGGCAAATCCACCTGGGCAACGCCCCATCACGCGCTGTCCGACAGCAAAACCGTTCACACCTTCGCCAATGGCCACCACCTCCCCCGCAGCCTCCATGCCAATGGCTTTGGCCTGCGGTAGACCACCATGGGGACCGGGCCCGAGGATGAATTCGCCCCGATTCAGTCCAGCGGCATGGATCTTCACCAACAATTGACCCGCAGCCACCTTGGGCATATCCACATCCCGCATGTCAATGTGCAACTGGCCATCGCGGCCTTCCATCCAATAAGACTTCATTTCAACAACTCCGGTGATTTGTTTTGGGTTTTGGGGATCAAGCGTCGCTCCAGCACATTGCCACTGATGGTGGCTGCACCATCGGATATCAAATGCATCAACATCGGCGTGACTTCTTCAGGCTCAGACACACCCAATGTTCGCTGGTACATGGCCACCTCTTCTGGCGAGGCACTGTCTTGAAACAAAGGGGTGTTCATGATGCCGGGTGAGACCGCATTGATGCGCACACCGTGCTCTTTGAGTTCTTGTGCGGCAGA
>CAMDJU010000161.1 GCA_945900695.1 Bordetella parapertussis
TGTTGAAACAACACACCCAAGCTGTCCATGACCGGCACATCGCCTTGCGCTTGCAAGCGGCCCCGGCGCACCAAAAACTCGTTGAGCACCCCGTCGGCCGGAATGATGATGTCGGCGCCCCGCGCAATCATGTGGGCGCAAGCGGCGTCAAATCGCGCTTCAATGGCCAGCGCCAATTCTTCGTCGGCCTCCAAAGAAAACTCGTCTATCGCGGGCTCTAACGCAACGGCGCCCGCAAAGCGCCGCTCCAAGCCATAGGCGTGCATCAGGTCAGAGTAATCATCTGACTGGTCGGCGCACAAGGTCACCAAACCAAATTTGCGGCCCAATGAACAAGCCACCAAGGCACAGGTTTCGCCCAAGCCCAACACCGGGATGTTGACCAAGGAACGCGCCGCACGCAAAGCCGGGTCGAAAAAGCAGCCAATGGCCACGGCGTCATAACCTTCGTTTTGGGCCACCATGGCGGCATCACAAATTTGCATCTCCAAGGCCGCTGCCACATATCGGTGTTTGATGGCGTCGATGGGGGCGCACCCGGGGGCATAGGTTCCCGGCCGCAAGCCATGGATCATCACGCTGGCGTCTGAGCCCATGACCTTGGCCGCATGTTCGGTCAGCGTTTTTCGATACAAGGGCATGACCGTCAGGTCGGTGAAGCTTTGGTGCCAAATGCGCATGATGACCTTTCAAGACTGAAGAAAAAACCGACTCGCATGGCGCGAAATGTCGCTGGCAAAGGCTTCGGTGGCGTCAAAGCCTGCGTTTTGCAAGGTGACCAATTCACCGTGTTTGAGCAACTTCATCATCTTTGGCCCTTGTGCACCCAGGTGGGCCTCTTGGGGCACACAGCACTCAATGACCTGGGTGGGGGCTTTGATGCGGCGCAAGGTGGCCGTGAAGTCGAAGTCGAAATTCATGCCGTAGACCTGGGCAATGTGCTTGCGGCATTGAACCATCTCGATCATGCGCGCCTCTTGTCCGCGCAAGGCCTCGGGCGTGATGCGCCGACCGGTCATGAGGCCAGGGTTCCACCACACTTGGGCCAAGCCACTGAAGTCGGCCGCCCAGTTGCGCAACAGGTGCGAGCCGTCCGGGTTGGCTTGGTAGGTGCCCATGTGTTTGCGCACCACTTCCATGATCGCCGCATTGCGGTCTTTGCGCGACACCACCAGGCTGTGGGTCATGCCGATCAGCACCGCTTTATGGATGCGTTTCGGATAGGCCGCAGCCATGGCCGATGCGATTTTGTTGCCCGTGTGAAAGCCCAGGACATGGGCCCGCTCGATCCCCACATCGTCCATGAAATGGATCATGCTGCGCGCCAAGTCTTCCATGCGGGTGCCCGGGGCGGGGGCATCGGACATGCCAAAGCCCAAGGTATCAGGGGCAAAGCAGTTGAATTGGGTCCCCAATTTGCGCATCAAAGGAGCGAAACTCCAAGCCGAGCGGGGTGTTTCGTGCAGCATCAACAAGGGCTGGCCTCGCCCATGGTTGTAGAAGTGAATTTGCCCCTCGGGCGTGGTGGCGTAGCCCCGTTTCATGCGCGATCTCCTGAGTGGCCTGGTCTAGGTGTGGGCTGAAGATTTCATGCGCAAAAGTGCATCAAAAAGGCCATTTTCACCTGTTGAAAGTCACTGTACCATGGCGACATCATCGGAGTTCGCATGTCCCAAACCCCCACCATCAGTGAGCGTCAAAACGCTGCCCAACACACCCAAACCTTGTTTGCTTGGGCCGCCAAAGCCTGTGCAACGCCCTTGCCCGCAACGATACGCCGCAGGGCAGCGACCATCTTGGCCGATGACATGGGCGCGATGGTGGCCGGCTCGCTCGAACCGCAAGTGGCCCAAGCCTGCGAAGCCTTTGTGCGCAGCAGTTCTCCCGCACCAGAGGCCACGGTGTTGGCCCCTGGGGCCGCACATGTTGACCGCTATGCCGCGGCCTGTGCCAATGGCATGGCCATCACCTGGTGCGAGCTCGACGAGGGTTTTCGCAACGCGTCCTGTCACGGTGGAGCCTACACCTTGCCGGCTTTGCTGGCCGAAGCCGAAGCTTGCAATGCGGGTGTCGAACAAGTGCTCAGGGCCGTGGCCGTGGCCTATGAAGTGACCACCCGATTTGCCCTGGCCTATCCCTTCCCCAGTTTTTATGTTCACCCGCATGCGGCATTTGCCACCTTGGGGGCGGCGGTGGCCGTGTCTTTGATGCGCGGGCACGATGCACAGCGTATGCAAGACTGTGTGACGGGTGCCGCGTCGATGACCTTTGCCGGCCCGTTTGACACCGCCGTTGAAGGCTCCTTGGTGCGCAACGCGTGGACGTCTGCGGGCGCCTGGGTGGGCATGCGCGCCGCTGACTGGGCGCAGGTGGGCATCAGCGGTGGCATACACACCCCTTATGACGTGTTTGCCACCAATTTGCGCACCCGTTGCCTGCCCGAACAACTGAGCGCTGGCTTGGGCGAACGCTGGTCGGTCAGCAATGGCTATCACAAAATTTTCGCGTGTTGCAACTATGCGCATGCCGCTGTGGAGGCCAGCTTGAGCTTGCGCGCACAACTGGGCCAACGCACGACCGCGGACATTGCCGAAATTTGCGTCGAGGCCGGGCCGGCTGGTTTGTCTTTGTCCACTGTCGAACCGGCCACGGTGCTGGCTGCCAAATTTTCCATGCCCCATGCCGTGGCTGCGACCACCTTGCGCGGAACCGGTGGGGCGGCATCGTTCACGTTTGACACCTTGCAAGACCCAGCCATCTCGGCCTTGCGCCGGCGTGTCAAATTGGCCGCCTATGCCAATGCGGGCCCACCGCCACGCGACCGACCGGCACGGGTCACCTGGACCTTTCACGATGGGGAGCAATGCTCGGCCACGGTCGAGAACCCCCGTGGCGGTGCGGACCAACCTTTTGACGAGCCCACACTGTTGTCCAAGTTGGCCGAGAACATCGGTGACGTGTTGCCCGCTGCACCGGCATGGTTGGCCCGCCTGATTGAGGGCGACACGGCACTGTCGGACATGGGCTGGCGCGAGGCGATGGCCCAGATCACACGGGGCGCGCGCCCATGAACGGATTGCGCCATTTGGTGCGTGCCTTGCGCGCGTGTGCCACTCAACCCTTGCCCCCAGCGGTCAGCCATGCAGCGCGTTGGCATTTTCTAGACGCCTTGGGCGTGGGCTTGGCCGCTGCCAGCGCCCAGGTCGGTGCGCCTTATCGTGAGCTCGGGCGAACCTTGGCCGTGGGTGGGCCTTGCACCGTTTTGGGACAAGCCCTGGGCGCAGCGCCCGCCGATGCCGCTTTGATCAATGGTGGCTTGATGCACAGCCTGGAGTTTGACGACACCCACACAGGCTCCATCATCCACGGCAGTTCGGTGGTGGCATCGGCAGCTTTGGCCATGGCCCAAGCGCGCAACAGCTCTGGCGCGGCCATGTTGGGCGCGTATGTGCGGGGTTGGGAGGCATTGGCGCGCATGGGTTTGGCCGCGCCCGGCGGCTTTCATGCGCAAGGGTTTCAGGCCAGTTCGGTGGCGGGCACCTTGGCCTCGGCGTGGGTCGGTGCAGAGCTGGCAGGTTTGTCAGAAGACCAAGCCGTGGCCGCCATGGGCATTGCCCTGAGCCAGTCCAGCGGCGTGATGGAATTTGTCAGCAACGGCTCCTCCGTCAAATCTTTGCACCCTGGTTGGGCGGCGCACTCGGGTTTGTTGGCGGTGCAATTGGCCCAGGCGGGCATGACCGGGCCGGAGACAGCGCTCGATGGCCGTTGGGGCTTGTTCGCCCAGTTCGCCCACGACCCGGCAGCCGCTGAGCGGTTTGCCCAATCGGTGGGGGACTTGGGTCAGCGCTGGCACATGCCCGATGCCGCCATCAAATTTCACCCGTGTTGTCATTACCTGCACCCATTCATCGAAGCCGCAGGTTTGTTGGTGCAGCGCGGGGTGCAAGTGGCGCAGATCAAAGCCGTGGTGTGCGAGGTGCCTCAAGGTGCTGCGCCTGTCATTTGCGAACCCTGGGCCAGGGCCTTGAACCCTGCCAATGGCCATGCTGCGCGTTGGAGCTTGCCCATCACGGTGGCCATGCGTTGGGTCGAAGGCCGTGTGGATGTGACCAGTTTTGAGCGCCCTGCATCGGCAGATGTGCGCGCCTTGGCCCAAAAAATCAGTTGGGTGCCCCTGGCCCATGCCCGCTTTCCGCAACATTTTGAAGCGGTCATCACCTGCGAGCTGATCAGTGGTGAAAAGATCACCCAGCGTGTTGACGATGTGGACGGCAACCACACCCGCCCACCCAGTGATGAACGGGTGCTGGCCAAATTCAATGCCAATGCGGCGCTGACTTTGAAGCCCGCGGGCGTGAGCTTGTTGCAACAAACCATGCAAGACCTCGACGGCGCCAGCAGTGTGGCCGCCTTGGGCCAAGCCCTGGGTCAACTCGCTGCTTGACTCACGCCTTGAGGTGACTGGCTTCGATCTTGCGCTGGATGTGCTCACCAGCGGTCATCGCAGGGTAGCGGGGGGCTTCACCCGGGGCCACACAGGTGGGCACACAGGCAATGCTTTGATCGTAGTTGGGGTGGACAAACATACCGATCGACAAGCGACGGCTTTGCGCCATGCCCACGGGTGGGTTGGCCACGCGGTGCAAGGTCGATGCCCATTTGTCGTTGGTCCAGCGCGCCATCATGTCGCCCAAATTGACCACAAACTCGCCCGGTTGGGCCTGAACCGCCCGCCATTGCCCATCGGGCATTTGAACCTCCAGGCCACCTTGCGCATCGGTGGAGGCCAAGATGGTCATCGCCCCATAGTCGGTGTGCGCGCCCGTGCGCAGTTGATCCGGCATGGGTGCTTCGGATAAAACTGGATAGTGGTGGCAGGACAAAATGCTGAAATGGCGTTGCAACACGCCGTCAAAATACCCTGGGGGCAAGCGCAAAGCGGCCCCAAACAAGCGCATCATATCCTCGGCCAAGCGTTCATAGGCACGGTACAAGCGCACCAAAGTTTGGTCCAAACCCGTGGGCAGGTTGGGGATCAGGTTGGGGGCATAACTGGTGGCCGCTTGCGGCAGGTGTTGGTAATGGGCCTGGTGATCGTCTATTGGGCCCAGGAACAAAGATTCGCGCAAATCAGGGGGCGTTTTTTGCCCCAAGGTGTGCGCCAGTCCCCGTGTGGCAAAGCCATGAAAGCCGCGCTGCTTGGAGGGGCCGGTTGGGTGCCATTGCTGCTTGGTCTCGTGCGGCAGATCGAAAAAATCAAACAGTTGCTGGGTGGCGGTCTCAAACAACCCGCTGGGAAAACGGTGGCCTGAAATGATCAAAAAACCTGTTTGCTCACAGGTTTGTGCCACCTGATTCGCAATCTGATCCTGCGCCTGTGGATCACCGTCTAAAAAAGGTCCAATGTGGATGGTGGGTACAGCGGTGCTGGGATTCATGGCTAGGGTCCTGTGTTCAAGGGATCAGGCTGAGGGTTTCGTCCACCACTTGGGTGTAACTGGGGTCGCGTTGAATCAGACCACCTGACACCAAGGCGGCTTTGAGGCGCAAAAAGGCGCTCGCTGGCAAATCGGGTTGCGTGGCCCACAGCCCGTGCAAGCGGTAGCTGTGCACGATTCGCGTCAGTGCCTCGGGTGCCAGCGCGGGCAAAAACGGCGCGACCGCTTGGGCCACATCCGCAGCGCTGGCAGCGGCCAAGGCTTTTTGGGCGCGCGCCATGCCGGCCACCAAGCGCAGGCAGTCGTCGCGGCGGCGTTGGGTCATGGTGCGTGTGGCGTAAAACGTGGTGTAGGCAATGTCACCGCGCTGCGTGAAGCGGTGCCACACATGGCCTTGGCCTTGTTGCACCAGTTGATCAGCGTAGGGTTCAAACAGTTGCACCACGTCCACGTGGCCGCGCAAATAAGCGGTGAGGTTGCGCGCCATTGGGCGCACACGGTGCGCGGCAATGTGTGCGGGGACCAGCCCGGCGCGTTGCAAGTCGTCTTGGAAGGTCATCCAGGGGGTGGGCACGTCACCGGCCGGTGCCACGCGCAGGCCTTGTAAATCAGCCCACTGGAAACGCCGCTTGCGGCTGCGACCCACCAACACAAAAGGGTCTTTGGCCACCACCTGGGCAAAGCACACCAAGGGGCAGCGCGGGTCGGCATCGTGGTGCATCATGACCCGCATTGGCCCGCCCCACGAGACGTCTGCGCTGCCGTCGAGTAATTTCAGTGGCGTGTTGGTGGTGGCCGGCGAGACCACATGGTGCACATC